>NZ_JAFMTB010000004.1 GCF_017916475.1 Patulibacter sp. SYSU D01012 | reverse complement strand
GGGCGGACCTGAGCCGGAACGGGACCAGGGGCGGGGGCGTGTTCTGGCTGAGGGCCGGTGGGCGGACCCGAGCCGGAACGGGACCAGGGACGGGGGCGTGTTCCGGCTGAGGGCCGGTGGGCGGACCTGAGCCGGAACGGGACCAGGGGCGGGGGCGTGTTCTGGCTGAGGGCCGGTGGGCGGACCCGAGCCGGAACGGGACCAGGGACGGGGGCGTGTTCTGGCTGAGGGCCGGTGGGCGGACCTGAGCCGGAACGGGACCAGGGGCGGGGGCGTGTTCTGGCTGAGGGCCGGTGGGCGGACCCGAGCCGGAACGGGACCAGGGACGGGGGCGTGTTCTGGCTGAGGGCCGGTGGGCGGACCTGAGCCGGAACGGGACCAGGGGCGGGGGCGTGTTCTGGCTGAGGGCCGGTGGGCGGACCCGAGCCGGAACGGGACCAGGGGCGGAACGGGACCAGGGGCGGGGGCGTGTTCCGGCTGAGGGCCGGCAGGCGGACCCGAACCGGAACGGGACCACGGTCGGGGACGTGTTCCGGCTGAGGGCCGGCAGGCGGACCCGAACCGGAACGGGACCACGGTCGGGAGCGTGTTCCGGCTGAGGGCCGGCAGGCGGACCCGAACCGGAACGGAACCGGCACCCGACCGTGCGATCAGCGACGGCTCGCCCGGCGCGAGATCAGTCGGCCAACGGCAGCAGGCGGCGGATCCGCACCAGCGTGCCGTCGGGATCGTGCATCACCTGGTCCCACGTCAGGCGGTGCACGCGGTAGCCGGTGGCCTCGAGGTCGCTCGCCCGGCGATGGTCCCGCCGGAACTCCTCGCGGGTGCGGTGCGCGCCCCAGCCGTCGAGCTCCACCACGATGCGCTGCGCCGGCCACAACGCGTCGACCTCCCACTCCCGCCACGGGGTCGCGACCAGGACGTTCGTCTGGGGCAGCACGAAGCCGCCGCGGCGGAGCAGCCGGCGGAATCGCCGTTCGAGCCGGCTCTTCAGCCGGACCCCGTCGCGCATCTCCAGGCCGAGCTCGGTGACGGCCGCGCGCAGCGCGACGACCCCCGGCCGTCCCGACGCGAGCACGCGTTCCACCTCTCGCTGGTCGTACAGCCGCCGGTCGACGGCCTCCCGGATCGCCTCGTCGAGCGCGTCGGCGTCGCCGGACGCGGCGACGTCGCACAGCGTCCGCGCGACCGACGTCACCGGGATGCCGTCGTGGCGGGCGGTGTCCTCCGGGACCAGGCAGCGCACGCGTCGCGGGCGAATCCCGCGCCGTCGCTCCACGCTGCGGATCACCGTCACGTCGGACGTGGCCGGCGCGCCCGGTAGCAGCCCCCACAGGCACGCCGCAGCGCGGTGGCTCAGCACGGCACCGTCACCGCAGGCCAGCACGGCGGCCATCCACCAGCCGCGGGGCGGGAGGACGCGGTGGCCGAGCGCGTACACGGCGAGGTACAGCCGGTGCAGGCGCCCCTGGGCGACGCGCCGCTTGATCGCGCTGCGCGTCAGCCCGCACGCCAGGAGCTGCGCGTGACCCACGACGCCGTGCTGACGCTGCGCCAGCTGCACGACGGCGTGGTCGGGAGTGCGGAGACGCTGGGCGACAGCCACGCAGAGAGCGTCGTCGCTCCGGCGTTGCGCGTGGGTGGCGAGCCGTTCCGTCTTCGTGCCGACCCCGTGCCGGAACGCACCGCATACGATGCGGCCGTGACCACGGACGCGCCCCAGCTCACGCTGCTGCACAACCCGCACTGCTCGACCTCGGTGCACGCGCTCGACGCGCTGACCGACGCCGGCCACGAGGTCGCCGTGCGCAAGTACCTGCTCGTTGCCGAGCGGCTGGACGAGGCCGAGCTGCGGTCGCTCGCCGAGCGGCTGGTCGGCGACCCCGTCGACGCGCTCATCCGGCGGGACAAGCGGTACAAGGACCTGGGCCTGCAGGCCGACGGCCTCGGCATCGACGAGGTGGTCGCGATCCTCGTCGAGCACCCGCAGCTGCTGCAGCGCCCGATCCTGGACGACGGCACGGCCGCCGTCATCGGCCGTCCGCGCGAGCGGCAGGCGGCCTGGGCCGCGGCGGGCCGGGCGGTCGTCGACTGAGAGGGGCCCGCGGGCCTCGGCGGGACCGCGGCCTGGAGCCGGGGCGGGGCGGCCGGCCGCGTGTTCCGGCTTCGGTCCGCCCACCGGACCTCAGGCGGAACGCGTGCCGAGCCGGCCGCGTGTTCCGGCCCGGGTCCGCCTACCGGCCCTGAGCCGGAACGGGGCGGACGGCGGCCGCGTGTTCCGGCTTCGGTCCGCCCACCGGACCTCAGGCGGAACGCGTGCCGAGCCGGCCGCGTGTTCCGGCTCCGGTTCGCCTACCGGCCCTGAGCCGGAACGGGGCGGACGGCGGCCGCGTGTTCCGGCTCGGGTCCGCCGACCGGCCCTCAGGCGGAACGCATGCCGAGCCGGCCGCGTGTTCCGGCTCGGGTCGACCCACCGGCCTCGAGACGCGTCCCGACCCCGCGGCCGCCGTCCCGCGGCCGCCGCCTACAGCCCCGCGGGGTGGCGGGTGTGGAAGCCTGCGCGCCGGCCGATCAGCGGGCGCCAGCGCACGCCGTCGCGGCCGGCCGGGTCGCCGACCGGGCTGGTGTCCAGGCGCACGCCGGCGACCTCCATGTAGACGTGGCCGCTCGTCGCGTAGACGGCGATCCAGCGGCCGGCGTCGTGGCGGCCCCAGCGCGCCAGCAGGCCGCTGGTCATGGGGCTGCCGAGCAGGCCGGAGCGGATGAGCGCGTAGCTCACCGCGCCCGAGCAGTCGTAGCCCGAGTCGACGAGCCGGCCGTGGCCGCCGCCCCACTTGTACGGCTTGCCGATGATCCGGTTGGCGGCGGAGAGGACGCGCTTGACCGTGGCCGGGGCCGCCCGCGGGATCGCCACGCGGCCGTCGGTGCGCACGCGCGCCACGCGCCCGGGCACCGTGCGCCGGCGGCTGGGCACCGGCACGAGCACGGACGGGTCGGCGGCCGGCGCGTCCGCGTCGTCCGCGCCGCTCGCGCCGTCCGCCCCGCCCGGCCGGTTCGCGCCATTGGGGCCGCCGCCGTCCGTGGCGCCGGGACTCGGCGCCGGCCAGGCGGACGCGTCGTCGCCGTCCGCGCCGCCGCCGTACGGGTTGGGGCCGGGCTGCGCCTGCGGCGTGGCGTCCGCCGGCCACGACCCGCCGCTGCCCTGGGGGGCGTCGGGGGCCGCGCTCGTGGCGCCGGGCCAGGGCCAGCCGGCCCCGCCGGTCCCGGGGTGCGGGCGGTCCGCCGCGGCGCCCGCCGGCAGGGCGAGGAGGGCGACGAGCACGGCGCTGAGGGGGATCAGACGACGGGGCATCGTCCTCGGTGATCGGCGGGGGACGCGGGCGACTCGACCGTCCCTGGACGTCCGTTCCACCGGAGCGTCCCGCTACGGCGGTCGTCCGAGACCCCCCGGTGTGCCGCCGGACACACGAACCGGACCCGTGTGTCTCGCTTGTCTCGAATCGGCCTCGCCGGCCAGTGGACGTGATACGCTGGCGCTGCGTCGACCGTCGGATCGCGACTCGCTCCCGGAGGCTCCCCGCAGGGGTCGTCCGCGGACCACGTCGCACCCGGGCTCCGGCCCCCGGTGCGAGACGCGCCACAGCACCCAGGATCGCTGCGAGGACGCGCACGAACGCCGTCGCGGTGCCTACGGGCCCCACCTTCGATCAATCGGGAGACCTCCCATGCTGAGCGACGCCCCGCGCCGCGACCGGCGCGACCTCGAGCTCCTTCGCCGGTTCCACCACGACCACGACCCGACCGCCCGCGACGCGATGGTGCGCCGCGCGCTACCGCTCGTGCAGGCCCTGGCCCACCAGGCGGACGCCGGCGCCGAGGGCGGCCGCCGACAGGAGCTGATCGACGCGGGCGCCGTCGGCCTGCGCCGCGCCATCGACCGCTTCGATCCCGCCCGCGACACGCGCTTCACCGCGTTCGCCGCGCCGGTGATCGAGGACGAGATCCGTCGCCAGGTCACCGACACGACCTGGACGGCGCACGTCCCGCGCACCCTGCGCGCCCTGGACACGGCGACCGCCCGGGGCGCCGGCGACCGGACCGCGGCGGACGTCGTGCGCGCCCTGCGCGCCGAGCGCGCCGCCAAGACGGCCTAGCGCCGTCGCCGCGCGGCCGGGCTCCTGCCCGCCCGGCCGCGCACGCATTCCCGGCCGGCATGGCTGCCCGGCCGATGCGAGTGGTTCGCGCGGCGTCGGACGCGCATCCTCGGGGCATGGGCACCGTCACGCACCGGCACGACACCACCGGCCTCGGCGCGCGGGCCCGGCCGTGGGGGCGCGAGCTCGGGCGGCCGGCCCGGCCCGCCCCGACGCCCAACTGGTTCGCCTCGGTGATGGGCACCGGGATCGTCGCCAACGCGGCGATGATCCTGCCGCGGCAGGTCCCGGGCCTCGCCGCGCTCGCGCTCGCGGCGTGGGCGCTGGCCGCCGGGTGGCTCGTCGTCCTCGCCGTCCTGACCGCGGCCGCCTGGCTCCGCGACCCCGCCGGCGCGCGCCGGGCGGTGACGAGCCCCGACATGCTGCCGTTCCTCGGCGCGCCGCCGATGGCGGTGATGACCGTCGGTGCCGGCACGCTGCTCGTCGGGCACGAGATCGTCGGGGCGGCCGCGCTCCCGGTCGCGGCGGCCCTGTGGACGCTCGGCACGGTCGGCGGGCTGGCGGCGGCCGCAGCGGGGCCCTACGTCCTCTTCACCCGCCACGCCGCCGGGCCGGAGCGGGTCTCGCCGACGTGGCTGCTGCCGGTCGTCCCGCCGATGGTCTCCGCCGCCACCGGCGCCGCGCTGCTGGCCCACCTGCCGGCCGGGCAGCCGCGCGCGACCCTGCTCGTCGCGCTCTACGCGCTCTTCGGCGTGGGGCTGCTCGCGTCGCTCGTCACCATCACGCTGGTCTGGGGCCGCCTGGCGACCGCCGGTCCGGGCGCCGACGCCGCGGCGCCCGCGCTCTTCGTCGTGCTCGGCCCCCTCGGCCAGTCCGTCACCGCCGCCGGGCTGCTCGGCGACGCCGCGCCGACCGCCGTGGGCGCGCCGTACGCGGACGCCTTCCGCGCGATGGGGCTGCTCTACGGCGTCCCGGTGTGGGGCTTCGCGCTCCTGTGGCTCGGGCTCGCCGGCGCGCTCGTCCTGCGGGCCGCGGGGCGCGGCATGCCGTTCTCGCTCTCGTGGTGGAGCTTCACGTTCCCAGTCGGCACGGTGGTGACGGGCACGTCGGTCCTGGCGCGCGAGACGGGGCTCGACGTCCTGGCGTGGCTGGCGGTGGCGCTGTACGCGCTGCTGCTGGTGGCCTGGGCGACGGCGGCGGCGCGCACCGTGCACGGCGGGCACGTGACGCGCGAGCTGCTCCGGCCGGCGTAGCCCGCGGTCGGCGTCCGCCGGGGACTAGGGTGGGTGTCCCGGGCCTCCGCGTCCCCCCGGGCCCCACCGGATGTCCCGTCGCTCCAGCTCGCCCGTCCCGCCCGACCCCGCGACCGTGGAGGAGATCGTCGCCCTGACGCTCGAGCTCACCGCGATCTCCGCGCCGACCGGCGCCGAGGACCAGCGCGCGCAGCGGGTCGCCGAGCTGTTCGCGGCCGCCGGCCTGGCCGTCGAGCGCGACGCCGTCGGCAACGTGCTGGCGTGGCGGGCCGAGGACGACTGGTCGCCCGCGGACGCCGCCGCGTCGTCGGCGCCGGTGGTCCTGACCGGGCACCTCGACACCGTGTTCGGCCCCGAGGTCGAGCTGGCGCCGCGGCGGGACGGCGACCGGCTGCTCGGCCCCGGGATCGGCGACAACACCGTCGCGGTCGCGACGCTCGTCGTGCTCGGACGGGAGCTGGCCGCCGGGGCGCTCGGCGAGGCGCAGCCGCTCGTCCTGGCCGCGACCGTCGGCGAGGAGGGGCTCGGCGACCTGCGCGGCGTCAAGCACCTGCTCGGCACCACCCCGGTGCGGGCCCACGTCTCGCTCGAGGGGCATCTGCTGGACGAGGTCGTCGTGGGCGGCATCGGGTCGGTGCGGCTGCGCGCCCGCTACGCCGGCCCCGGCGGTCACTCGTGGGGCGACCGCGGCACGCCGTCCGCGGCCGACGCGCTGCTGCGCGCGGGCGTGGCCGCGCTCGACGCCGTCCCGCCGGGGCGGCACGTCAACGTCGGCGTCGTCCGCGCGGGCACGGCGGTCAACGCCATCGCCGCCGCCGGCGAGCTGGTCGTCGATCTGCGCGACGAGGACGAGGACCGGCTGCAGGACACGGCCGCCCGGGTCGCCGCGGCCCTCGAGACCGTCGGCGACGGCGTGACCGCCACCGTGGAGCGCGTCGGCCACCGGCCCGCCGGGCGGATGGACGACCGGCATCCGCTGCTGCGGGCGGTCCGCAGCGCGCGCGGCGACGTGGGGCTGCCGCCGGCGCGCGAGGACATCGGCTCGACGGAGTGCAACGCCGCCTACCCGCTCGGCGTGCCGACCGTGTGCGTCGGGCTGACCCACGGCGGGGACATGCACCGCGAGAGCGAGTGGATCTCGGTGCCGCCGCTCGCCTCGGGCCTGGCGGCGGTCCGGGCGCTCGTCCGCCGGCTCGTGGCGGTCTGACGGCCGTCGGAGCGCCGACGGCCGCACGCGCGGCCCGCGCGACGCGTGCCGTCCCCGGGCCCGGCCGCACGCCGGTCCCCGCGCCGTCCCCCTCCCCGCCCGCACGCCGGTCCCCGCGCCGTCCCCCTGCCCGGCCGCACGCCGGTCCCCGCGCCGTCCCCCTGCCCGGCCGCACGCCGGTCCCCGCGCCGTCACCCTCCCCGCCCGCACGCCGGTCCGCGCGCCGCGCGCCGTCTCCCGGACCGCGCCGGCTCCGCACGCCGGCTTCGCGCCGGTCCGTGCCGGCCGTGCGCCGTCTTCGCGCCGGACCGGCGTCGCGTGCGCGGCGTCGCTGCGGCCGTGGTACCACCCGTCCATGCCCGAGGACCTCATCACCGGCGACGACGGCGTCCCCCGCTGCGGGTGGGGGGCCGACCCGGACGTCTACCGGCGCTACCACGACGATGAGTGGGGGCGACCGCTGCACGGCGAGCGGGAGCTGTACGGGCTGCTGACGCTGGAGACCTTCCAGAGCGGGCTGTCGTGGCTGACGATCCTGCGCAAGCGCCCCGCCTTCGAGGCGGCCTTCCACGGCTTCGACCCCGAGCGCGTGGCCGGGTACGGCGAGGAGGACACGGCCCGGCTGCTGGCGGACGCGGGCATCGTCCGCAACCGGCTGAAGGTCGCCGCGGCGATCACGAATGCGCGGGCCACGGTGGCGCTGCGCGCGGACGGCGGACTCGACGCGTTCCTGTGGTCGTTCGCCGAGGCGGCGAGCGCCGAGCGCACGGGCCGCCCGGAGCGGCTGGCCGACGTGCCGTCCGCGACCCCGACGTCGAAGGCCCTGGCGAAGGCGCTGCGCGGGCGCGGATTCGCCTTCGTCGGACCGACGGTCGCCTACGCGTTCATGCAGTCGATGGGCCTGGTCGACGACCACCTGATCGGCTGCGCCTGCGCCGGGCGGGAGCGGCCGGCGCGCGGTACGGCCGGGGCCGTGGCCTAGGCGACGGGGTCCGGCGGGGCGACGGCGGCGCGGACGCCGTCGGACTCGCGCGCCATCCAGCCGAGGTGCCCGGCGTCGGGCAGGACGGTCAGGGCCGCGTCCGGGAGCACGGCGACCATGCCCTGCGCCTCGTGCAGGGGGACGGCGTCGTCCCGGTCCCCGTGCCACAGCGCGACGGGCACCCGCACGTCCGCGGGGGCGAAGGGCCACGGCGACCGGATGAGCCGGCCCTCGGCGACCCACCCCTCGATCCCGGCGGCGACGGCGTCGCGCACGCCGCGCGTGATGCGCTCCCGCGTGCGCGGGGACGCCAGGGCGCGGGCGTCCGCGGGCGGCGCCCCCGCGAGCAGGCTGTCGACCGCCGCGTCGGGGTCGGCGCGCAGCGCGGCGGCGGCGGTCCGCAGCAGCTCGTCGGGCGGGGGCGGCTCCGTCGGCCGCGGGGCGCCCGAGACGACGGTCAGCCGCGTCACGCGCGCGGGGGTCAGCGCGGCCAGCTCGTAGCCGACCGGCGCGCCGCCCGAGAAGGCGAGGACCGCGACCGGTCCCGCCCCGACCGCGTCGAGCAGCGCGCCGACGTCCGCGGCGTCCGTGGCCAGCGTGCGGTCCGGCGCGGCGGTCGACCCGCCGAACCCGGGGCGGTCGTACGCGAGCACGCGCACCCCGTCGGCCGCGGGCGCCGTGCGGCGGCTGCCGGTGCTGCCGTGCAGGAACAGGACGACCGGCCCGTCCGCCGGGCCGGTCGCCGACCACGCCAGGTCGCGGCCGTCCGGCAGGCGCACGACGCCCTCGTCGACCGGCACGTCGTCGGGCGCGTCCATGCGACGAGCGTAGCCCGCCCTCGGCTGCCCCTAGCCGGCGGCGGGCGACCGCGCGACCGTCGCGCACACCAGGTAGTCGACGCCGGGTGCGAACGGCCAGCGCCAGAAGGCCGTGTCCACGACCTGCGCCCCCGCGCGGACGAGCGCCGTCCGCGGGTCGCAGCCGCGGGGGACGGTGCCCGTGGCCGCGAGCGCGAGCGCCGCGTCGGGGCCGTCGCCAGCCGCGCGCTCCAGCACGGCGTCGAGCGGGAACGGCTGCGGATGGCCGCGCCACCAGCCCAGCAGGTCGTGCACGTAGACGACGAGGCCCCCGGGGGTGCTGGCGTGCAGCCGCGCCGCCACGGCGTCGGTCAGCGGCTGGCCGTCGCGCTCCAGGGCCTCGCCGACCGCGCGGCTCGTGAGCCCCGCGTCGCGCAGCGCGGGGTAGAGCAGCTGGGTCAGGCACAGGTCGGCGACGGCCACGTCGTACGGCGCGCGGGCCACCGGGGTCGGCGCCAGCGCGGCCAGGTCGGGCGCGGGCACGGCCTCGCCGCTCGCCCGCCGGACCAGGGCGTCGGCCGCGCCGAGCGTGACGTCCTCGACGACGAACCGCACCCGCCGCCCCGCGCGCTCGGCCGCCGGGCGCACCGCCCGCACGTCCAGGTCGACCAGGTCGACGGCGCCCGCCCGCCGGCCCAGGCGACCGAGGGGCACGTCGTGCGCGTTGCCCGCGCCGACGACGGCCACCCGGGCGCCGTCGGCCACGTGGCGTTCCAGCAGGCGCCACAGCGCGGCCCGGGCGCCGTGCCAGCGGGCGAAGCGCCCCGACGACGCCTGGGCGTTGCGGGCGGCGTTCGCCAGGCGGGCGGGGCGGTCGTCGGCGGAGGCCATGCGTCCGGTCATGGTCCCGCACCGGCCCGTCGGCCCGGCGCGTGGCCGCGTCCGCACCGCGATGTGGTGCCTCATGGTCGATTCGGGCGCTAGGCGCACAGCCTCGATCACATCTGCTTGCAATCGCTCACACCCCGGGGGTAGGCTCGCCGCCCGAGAGGCCGGGCCCTGGGTCCGGTGGAGCGCGAGCGCCCCGCACGGAACGCGGGCAGGAGAGAGGGCCCCATGGCCGAGGACCGCACCCCGTCCACCCCCGACGAGGCCGCCGACGGCGCGTCACCCCGCGGGCTGACGCGGCGCACCGTGGTCGGCGCCGCCGTCGCCACCGGGGCCGCCGCGGCGCTGCCGTGGAACGCCGCGACCGCCGGGGCCACGAGCGCGCCGCGCGCGACGGGGCAGCTGGCCCGCTCCTTCGCCGACCCGCCGGCCGAGTACCGTGCCCGCTTCCGCTGGTGGTGGCCCAACGGCCAGGTGGACCTGAAGGAGGTCGCGCGCGAGGTCGACCAGATGGTCGACGCCGGCTTCGGCGGCGCCGAGATCGCCGACGTCCACCACAGCATGCGCGGCGTCGGCCTGGACGTCGAGACGTACGGCTGGGGCGGCCCGCACTGGGTGGCGGCGCTGACGACCGCGCTGACGCAGGCGCGGCGCCGTGGGGTCCAGCTCGACGTCACCATCGGCCCCTCGTGGCCCGCCGCCGCGCCGACGATCACGCCCGACGACGACGCCGCCAGCAAGGAGCTCGTCCACGGCCGTGCGGTCGTCGAGCCGGGCGCCACGTTCGACGGCCCGCTGCCCGCCTCGTACGTCGCCCCCGAGGACGGCGTCACGCGCGAGGAGCTGCTCGCCGTCCACGCCTTCCGCGTCGCCGCGTCGAGCACCCCGACGGCGAAGACGGTCGTCCTCGACCTGGACTCGCGCGTCGACCTGACCGACCAAGTCACCCAGGACGAGCGCCTGACCTGGACCGCGCCCGCCGACCGCCCGTGGATCCTGCTGGCGTTCCGCATCCGCGGCACGGGCCAGCAGCCCGAGTCGGGGCCGCACACGTCGCCCACCTCGTACGTGATCGATCACTTCAGCGAGGCCGGCAGTCGCGTGATGATCGACCTGTGGGAGGACACGATCCTGACCCCGCAGCTGCGCCGCCTGCTGCGCGACGCGGGCCGGACGATCTTCCAGGACTCCCTCGAGTTCGAGGCCACGACGTTCTGGACGCCCGACCTGCTCGAGCAGTTCCGCGTCCGCAAGGGCTACGACCTGCTTCCGCTCCTAGCCGCCGTCGTGCGCCAGAAGGAGAGCATCGTCTTCAAGTTCGACGACGAGACCTCGCGCCGGCTGCTCAACGACTACTGGGAGGTCCTGGGGCAGCTCTTCGACGAGCGCCACATCGGCGTGCTGAAGCCGTGGATCAACTCCCTCGGCATGGGCATGCGCATGCAGCCCTACGGCCTGCAGACCGACGCGATGCACTCCGCCGCGCTGCTCGACGTGTCCGAGGGCGAGTCGCTGGGCTTCAAGAACCTGGACGACTACCGCTCGCTCGCCGGCGGCCGAGACATGGCCGGCAAGCAGCTGCTGTCCAACGAGGCGGCGGCGTTCGCCAACGGCGCGTACTCCACGACGTGGAAGGCGGTGCTGCAGAAGCTGAACCCGATCTTCACCGCCGGCGTCAACGAGACGGTGCTGCACGGGTTCTCGTACGCCGACGCGCCGAACGCCCAGTGGCCGGGCTTCGCGGCGTTCAGCCCCTACAACGGCGGGCCCGGGTACGGCGAGTCGTGGGGGCCGCGTCAGCCGACGTGGCGCCACGCGCCCGAGATCGCGGACTACTTCGGCCGGGCCCAGTACGTGCTGCGCCAGGGCCGCGCGCAGGCGGACGTCGCGTTCCTGCGCCAGAAGGGCTACGCGGGGTCCGGCTTCGGCGCCGCGTGGTTCTCGAACACGGGCGTGAAGGAGGGCTGGTCGCTCGAGTTCGTCGCGCCGAGCCTGCTGCGCCTGCCGTCGGCGGTCGTCCGCAACGGCGTGCTGGCCCCCGACGGGCCGGCGTTCAAGGCGCTCGTCTTCGAGGGCGACGCGTTCGCGAACAAGCTGCCGGTGCTGCCGCCCGACACCGCGCGCAAGCTCGTCGAGTTCGCCAAGGCCGGGCTGCCGATCATCGTCATCGGCGACTGGGCGCAGGCGCAGGCGTACGGCGGCGGGACCGCGGGCGACGACGCCGAGGTGCGCGCGCTCGTCCTCGAGCTGCTCGCGCAGCCGACGGTCGCGGTGGTGCCGACGCGCGAGACGGTGCCGGACGGCATCGCCAAGCTGGGCCTGCGCCCGTCGGTGCAGTACGACACCACGACGTCGCCGCTGCTCAGCTCGCGCCGCGTCGACGGCGCCATCGACTGGTTCCTCTTCGCGAACGGGTCGACGACGGCCGAGGCCGCGCACGCGGTGACGCTGCCCCGCCGGATCCGCTCGGCGGTGCCGTTCGCGCTCGATCCGTGGACGGGCGAGATCCAGCGCGTCGCCGTCTACGACGAGCCAACGCGCGACAGCGTGCGGATCCGCGTGAAGGCGCGGCCGGGCCAGACGCTGATCTACGCCCTCGCCCCACGCCTGACGTTCGGCCTGCGGGCCGCCGTCGCGGCGCACGCGACGGCGAGCGAGGCGGAGGTGCGCGCCGACGGCCTGGCGCTCGTCGTCCGCTCCCCGCAGGCGGGCACCTTCGCCACCACGCTGCCGGGCGGCCGCACCGTCGCCACGCGCATCCCCGACGTGCCGGCGGCGCGCGAGCTGACGGGGTGGACGCTCGACGTCGAGAGCTTCGAGCCGGGCGCGACGGCGACGGAGACGCGCATCGTCCGGATCCGCAAGCAGCTGGACGCCCTCGCGCCGTGGACGGCGATCCCGGGGCTGCAGGACGTGTCGGGCGTCGGCACGTACACGACGACGGTCGACCTGGAGCGCTCCTGGCCGACCGGCGCCGGCGCGCTGCTCGACCTGGGGGCGGTGTCCGACACGTTCCGCGTGACCGTGAACGGCCGCCGCCTGCCGCCGGCGGACCAGCTGCAGCCGGTCGTCGACGTCGGGCCGTACCTGCGCCGGGGGCGCAACACGATCGCGGTCGAGGTCGCGACGCCGCTGCTGAACCGCCTGCGGGTGAGCAACGCGCCGGTGTTCGGGGGGAGCAAGCCGCTCGCCTACGGCCTGCTCGGTCCGGTGCGGCTGCTGCCGTACGTCGAGCGGATCCTGGGGGCGCGCCGGTAGCGCGCGGCGCGCCCCGCGGCCGGGCGGGCCGCGGGGCGCGGGGGCGCGGGGCGGCTCAGCCGCCGAGGGTCAGCCGGAGCGCGTCGACGCTGCCGAACGGCTCGCCGGCGGCGTAGAAGCCCGAGAACGTGCCCGAGACGTCGGACGGGAAGGTCCCCGGGATGCCGGTGATCGTGATGACGTTGCCGTCGAGCGACGCCGCGGCCTTCGTGGCGTCCAGGCTGACGTAGTTCGTCGAGGCCGCGGGCGCGCTCGTCGCCGCGTTGCCGACGGTGGCGACGATGCGCGACGCGGCGCCGTTGAGCTCGACGAGCGGGTTGCGGACCGTCAGGTCGATGCCGTGGTCCATGTAGCGGTGGCGCAGGCCGCCGGCGAACTGGATCTGCGCGCGGCCCGTGGCGGTGTCGTACCAGCCGGACGCGAACGGGAACGCGTACGTGTACGGGATGGCGACGACGCTGCCGTTGCTCGTGCGCTGCTCCTCGACCGGGCCGGGAACGGCGCCGTCGAGGGCGCTCGTCCCGCCGAGCGGGTCGGGCTGCCCGTTGTAGGCCTTGCCCGTCTCCATGTACTGCAGCCACGACGGGCGCTGGCGCCAGACGATCGACGCCGCGACGATCGGGACGGCGGTGGAGGGCGCGGGCGTGGCGGGGGTGGTCGGGGCGGGAGCCGCCACCGGCGCGGCGACGCGCGCGTCCGTCAGCAGGGTGGCCAGCGTGCCGGCGCTCAGGCGCTGCTTGCCGGTGAGGCCCAGGCGCGGGCTGAGCAGCTTGGCGCCGCCCGCGGTCAGGCGGAGCGCGACGTTCTGCACGGCGACGCTCTGCCCGGCGCGGTTGAGCGTGACGGCGCCCTTGGGGCTGCGCACGGTGAAGAGCGTCCGGCTGCGCCCGCCGACCCGGGCCGTCACCTTCGACGACCGGCCCACCTTGAGCACCAGCGAGCGCAGGACGACCTGGCGGCCGCCGCGGGTCAGGCGCAGGCCGCCGCGCAGCCGGACGGTCGCGACCCGGGCGGACGACACCTTGCCGCCGGCGATCGGCAGGACGAACTGCCCGGAGCGCTTCTTCGCGGGCGCCACGGCGGCGACGCGGACGCCGCGCTGTTCGAGCGTGCGGGCGGCGGGGCCGTCGAGCGTCAGGCGCGTGCTGCCGGAGGCGGTGGTCTTCGCGCCGGCGACGGCGGGCGCCGCGAGGGCGGCGACCAGCACGAGCGAGCCGGCCAGGGGGCGGAGCGACATGGAGGCGTCCTTCGACGGGATGGGGCGGGGGGAAGGGATGAAACGACCGCGGGGGCGGCGCGGGACCCGGCGTGGGTCCCGGGCCGCCCCCGCGAGGTGCGGCGCCGGGCTACTCGCCCATCGTGGGGAGCGTCAGCGCCATCGTTCCGAAGTCGGTGCCCGGGGCGTAACGGCCGCCGAGCGGCGCGTTGCCGTCGGCGCCGACCACCACCTGCACGCTGGCGTACCGCAGGAGTCCCTGGTCGACCGTCGGCTGCGTCGCCGCGAGCTTGAGGGTCAGCAGGTGCGCGCCCGTGTACGTGACCTGTCCGCCACCTGCGGCGTCCGTGTACGAGCCGTCCGCGTAGACGCGCGTTTCCTGACGTGCCGCGTCGGTCAGGAAGACCGGATCCTTCACGGTGTTGTCGAGGTGGGCGTTCCGGAAGCGGAGCGTGCCGTGATACCGCGTGGTGATGGTGCCACGGTCGTCGACGGTCGTCGAGACCGGGGCGTAGGCGAACTCGCCGGCGGTAGACGTGGACGTCGCGCCATCCTCGGGGTACACCCCGCCGCCGAACATGCCGAGGTACGTGACGAAGGAGTCCTTCACGTGCCAGACGGGCGCCTCGACCGCGGACGGAACGTCGACGCGCTGCGTGTCGATCGCAAACGTCCCGAAGTCGTCGTTGACCTTGTACGTCGAGATGACATCACGGCCGGCCGCGGTGAACCGAAGTGCAATGCCCCTCCAGGCGGTTCGCGTCGACGTCTGCGTCGCCGTGGCTCCGTCGAACGTGAACAGCTCCGTGCGCTCGAACGTCTTCGTGTCCGTTGCGCCACCCATGGCCGCGCTACGCGTGCCGTACGTGCCGTCCGCGACGACGCTGCCTGCTCCGTTAGCGCGGATCGTGAACGTCGGATCGGCGATGCTGATGTCGATGAGGTGCGCAGGCTGGAGGAAGCGCACCGTGCCACGGGTACGGATCGTGATCGTGCCGTCGTCGGAGGCTGACGTCCCGACCACCGCGATGCGAGGCGTCGCCTGCGTCTGAGCGGTGGTCTCGGCGCCGCGGGTGCCCACGACGCATCCCTTGAGGCCAGTGAGGTAGCCGTACCAGCTCTCTCGGAGCGTCCACGTCGCTTCGCCGATCTGGTTCTCCACGGCCTCACGCGCCGGCAGCGTGGCCGGGCACTGCTCCGCTGTCGGCTGCGTCGGCGTCGTCGGCGTGGGCGCCGGCGTCGCCGGCGCCGTCGGCAGCACCGGCTTCGCGGGCGTCGGCATCGGCGCCGGCGTCGAGGACGGCTTCGGCGAGGACGAGAGCTCGACGGCGCCGACCGTCCCGGCCCGCAGGCCCTTGGCCTTCAGCGTCGTGCGCAGGTCCTTCGCGGCGGCGCGCGTCAGCTTGATCGTGCCGCCGCGGACGGCGACGACGCGGCCGAGCGGCTCCTTCACGATCTTGCCGCCGGTGATCGTGAAGATGGTCCGACGCTTCTTCCCGACCTTGGCCGACACGCGCACGGACTTGCCGGCGACGGTCTGCCAGGCGCTCAGCTTGACCGAGCGCTTGCCCTTCTTCAGCGTCAGCGCGCCGCTGTGCGTCAGCTTCAGCGTGCCGGACGTCGTCGTCTTCGTGACGGGCAGCGTCAGCTTGGAGCCCTTGAGCTTGGCGGGCTTGACGGCCTTCAGGGTGACGCGGGCCGAGCGCAGGTCCTTGCGGAACGCCTTCCCGAGCGTGATCGTCGACGCGCTCTTCGTGGTGGCGCTGGTCGTGGCGGCGCCGGCGACGGCCGGGGCGCCCGCGGCGAGGACGGTGGCCAGCGCGACCGCGCCGGCGGGGCCGCGAAGGCGGCGTGAAGGGGACAACGTGACTCCTTGGGGGGCGACGTAGACGGTTGAGGGGAACCTTATTAGGTCGCCCTACTCGTTGCGTGACCCCGCTCCGAACTGCGGGTTTCCCGAGGGCGCGCGGCGCGGACGGATAGCCTCGGGTCATGGCTCTCTTGGACCGCCTCCCCGGCCGCGGCACGCCCGACCCGGCGCCCCGGCTCGACGGCCGGACGACCGTCGTCTGCGGCGGCACCGGCGAGGTGGGCGAGGGGATCGTCGCGGCCCTGCTCGGCGCCGGCGCCCGCGTGGCGGTGCCGTCCCGGCGCCCCGATCGCCTGCAGGCGCTCGAGGCGCGGCTGGCCGCGGCCGGCGCCGCCACCGAGCGGCTCGTGCCCGTCATCGGCGACCTGTCGGCCGGCGACGGCCCCGCGCGCCGCCTGGCGGCCGACGTCGGCCGCCTGGCCGGGCCGCCCGACCTGGTCGTCGCGTCGCTCGGCGGGTGGGACGCGGGCCCGCCGCTCGCCGAGATCCCGCTCGAGGACTGGGAGCGCACCGTGCACGACGGGCTGCGCAGCCACCACCTGGCGATGCACGCGTTCGTCCCGCTCCTGCGCGACCGGCCCGGCGCGGGCTACGTGATGATCAACGGCGCCGCGGCCCGCTACCCCGTGCCGGGATCGGGGGCGGTCTCGACGATCGCGGCCGGCGAGCTGATGGCGGCGCAGGTGCTCGCGGCCGAGGAGGCGGGCTACGGCGTCCAGGTCGAGGCCTACGTCCTCGGTCCCGTGGCGACCCGCTCGCGCGACGAGGCGGCGCCGTGGATGGCGACCGCCGAGCAGGTCGGGGCGGTGATCGCGGACCGCGCCGGCCACCGGCTGGCCGGCGGCGGCGAGGTCGCGCCCGCCACCGTGCTCGAGATCCTCACGGCCGGCGACCTGCGCCGCGCCCGCGAGCTGCCGCCCGGCGGCGTCCGCGGCGCGACCGCCGGCCGCGCCGGCTGGGTGCTGTGGGGGCTGCAGACGGGCGGCATCAACCGGCAGGTCCGCCGGGGCAGCCCGCCGCGCGCCTGACGGACGGCCGTCCCGGGACGGGTGCCCCCGCCTTGCGGGCCGGACGACCTTCCGAGCGAACGAGGTGCCGGCCCGCCCCGCCGCCGGTCCGGGTGCACGCCGTACGGGCGTCCGCGCGCCGCGGCGCCGACCGCGGGCGCGGCCGGCGCCCGCCCGCGCCGCGATACGGTCAGAGCATGAGCCTGCCCGACGTCTTCCGCGACCTCCTGACGACCCCGGGCCCCTCCGGCCGCGAGGCCGCCGCCGCCGAGGTGTGGCGCCGGCACGCGCGCGCGTTCGCCGAGGTGGAGCACGACACGATGGGCTCGAGCGTCGCCCGCGTCGCCGGCACCTCGGACGCCGTCGAGGGCTCCTCCGGCACGAGCGGCGGCGGCGTGCCGTCCGTCGCGGTCGTCGGGCACATCGACGAGATCGGCCTGATCGTCACGCACGTCGACGACAAGGGCTTCCTGCGCATCGCGCCCGTCGGCGGCCAGGACCCGCAGCAGCTCGTCGGCCAGCGGGTGCGGATCCTCGCCCGCGGCGGCGAGGTGCGTGGCGTCATCGGCAAGAAGCCGATCCACCTGATCGAGCCGGACGAGCGCACCCGCGCGGCGAAGATCAAGGAGCTGACGATCGACATCGGCGCGTCCGGCAAGGAGGACGCGCTGTCCGTCGTCCGCGTCGGCGACGTCGCGGTGATCGACGCCGAGCCGATCGAGCTGCGCCACGGCCGCATCGCGTCGCGCTCGCTCGACAACCGCGTCGGCTCGTTCGTCGCCTACGAGACCGCGCGCCTGGTGGCCGAGGCCGGCGGCGCGCCGGGCGAGGTCATGGGCTGGGCCGTCGCGCAGGAGGAGACCGGGCTGTCCGGCGGCGCGACCACCGCCCACCGCGTCCGGCCCGACATCGCCATCGTCGTCGACGTCACGTTCGCCAGCGACCACCCCGGCGTCGACGTCAACGACCTCGGCGAGCACCCGCTCGGGTCCGGGCCGGTCATCGAGCGCGGCACGCCGCTGCACCCGTGGGTCACCGACCGCCTGATCGAGGTCGCCGAGGCCGAGGGCATCCCGCACACGGTCAGCGCGACCGGCCGCGCGACGGGCACCGACGTCGACACGATCCACATCGCCGCGGACGGCATCCCGACGGCCCTCGTCTCCGTCCCGCTGCGCTACATGCACTCGGTCGTCGAGACCGTCGAGGTGGAGGACGTGCTGCAGACCGCGCGGCTGCTCGCCGCGTTCGCGCAGGGCCTGACCGCCGACGTCGACCTGCTGCGTTGACCGGCTCCGCCCGTCCGGTCGCGCCCGCGGGCGCGTGGCTGCTGCTGTGGGACATCGACGGGACGCTGCTGCTGAAGGCGTCCGGGTCCCACGCGGCCGCGGTGTGGGACGCGCTGCGCGCCGTGCACGGCGTCGAGGGCGACGAGATGCCGAAGGGCCAGCCGCTCGCCGGGATGACGGACGGCCAGATCGCCCGCGACATCCTGACCGCCGCGGGGATCGCCGACGAGGCGATCGACGCGCACGCCGACGCCGTGGCCCGCCTGACGTGCGAGCGCTACGCGCCGGGCGACCTGCAGGACCGCGTCAGCCCCGGGGTCGACGACGTCCTGGCCGAGCTGCACGCCCGCCCCGACGTCGTCCAGTCGCTCGTGACGGGCAACTTCGAGCTCGTGGCTCGCCGCAAGCTGCAGGCCGCCGGCCTGGGCGACTGGTTCGACCCCGAGATCGGCGGCGGCTTCGGCTCCGACCACGAGGAGCGCGAGCACCTGCCCGCGTTCGCGCGGCGCCGCGCCGGCGCCGTCCTGCGGGCCGACGGCCGCCCGTGGCCGGTCGACCGCACGATCGTCATCGGCGACACGCCGCGCGACATCGCCTGCGCCCGCCACGACGGCGTCCGCGTCGTCGCGGTCGCCACGGGCAGCCATCCCGCCGACGACCTGACCGGCGCGGACGCCGTGGCGCACGACGCCGCCGGCCTGCGCCGCGAGCTGCTGTCCATCATCGAGGGCGCCCCCGCGGCGCCCGCCGACTCCCCCGAGGTGCCCGCATGACCGCCGTCCCCACCGTCGACGCCGCCCGCCTGCGCGAGAGCCTGGAGCGGCTCGTGCGCCTGCCGTCGGTCGCCTTCCCCGGCTTCCCCGAGGCCCCGGTCCGCGAGGCCGCCGAGCTGACCGCCCAGCTGCTGCGCGACGCCGGGGTGCCGGACGTCGCGTTCGTCGACGTGCCGGGCGGCGCGCCGCCGGCCGTCTTCGCCGACATCCCCGGCCCGACGCCCGACGCCCCGACGGTGCTGCTGTACGCGCACTACGACGTGCAGCCCGCCGGCCCCGAGGAGTCGTGGACCACCCCGGCGTTCGAGCCGACCGAGCGCGACGGCCGCCTGTACGGCCGCGGCACAGCGGACGACAAGTGCGGCATCGCGATGCACGTCGCGGCGCTCGCGGCGTTCCTGGGCGAGGGCGGCGCCGGGCTGCCGGTGCGCGTGAAGGTCCTGATCGAGGGCGAGGAGGAGACGGGCGAGGGGACGCTGTCGAAGCTCGTCGCGGCCGACCCCGAGCGCTTCCGGGCCGACGCGTTCGTCGTCGCCGACGGCTCGAACGTCGCGAGCGGCGTCCCGACGCTGACGACGTCGCTGCGCGGCATGACCGTCGTCGACGTCACCGTCGACACGCTGAAGATCCCCGTCCACTCCGGCGTCGCCGGCGGCCCCGGCCCGGACGCGCTGCTCGCGCTCGCGCGCATCATCGCGTCGCTGCACGACGACCGCGGGAACGTGGCGGTGCAGGGCCTGGACACGGTTCCGTGGACGGGCGCCGAGGTGACGGAGGAGAGCTTCCGCGCCGACAACGGCGTGCTCGAGGGCGTCGACCTGCTCGGCGACGGCCCGATCGCGGACCAGATCTTCACCCGGCCGTCGATCACGGCGATCGGCCTGGACGCGCCGGCGGTCGACGTCGCCGGCAACGCCCTGATCCCGCAGGCCCGGGCGCGCCTGAGCGTTCGCCTGGCGCCGACGCAGGACCCGTCCGCCGCGGCGCAGGCGGTCATCGCGCACGTCATGGAGCACGCGCCGTGGGGCGTGCAGGTGACGGTGTCCGAGGGCGCGGGCGCCACCGGCGCGCTGCTCGCGACGGAGGGCCCGATCGCCGAGGCCGCGGGCCGGGCGCTCGAGGCCGGCTACGCGGCGCCGGCGGTCCAGCTGGGCACCGGCGGCGCGATCCCGCTGTGCGCGGACCTGGCGTCGATCTACCCCGACGCGGCGTTCGTGCTGTGGGGCCCGGGCGACGAGCGCTCGCGCATCCACGCCGGCGACGAGTCCGTCGACCTGGGCGACCTGGAGCGCGCGACGGTCGCCGAGATCGCGTTCCTGGCCGACCTGGGCCGCGGCGCGCAGGGCTGACCGCGGGCCGGGGGAGGGGCGGCGTCGTCCCTCCCCGACGGCGCCGCCGCTAGTCCTCCTCGAGCTGCTCGGGCAGGCCGAAGTGCGGGAACAGCCGCACGTCGAGGTTGTTGTGGATCGCGGTGATCCGCTCGCCGTCGGTCTCGAGGACGGTCAGCGAGAAGGGCCGCCACACGCGCGGCCCGGCGGGGCGGTACGCGCCGAAGGCCGGGCGGCCGTTGGCCATCGTGGTGCGCACGCGGGACCCGGAGCAGCCGATGCCCGGACCGACGAGCCAGGCCGCCACGTGTCGCGGCCCGCGCAGCCACAGGCGGAACGGCGGCATGCAGAACTCGACGTCCTCGCGCAGCAGCGTGACGAGCTCGTCCACGTCGTAGCGCTCGAAGGCGTCGACGTAGCGGGCCAGCAGCCGCTGCTCCGCCTCGCCGTCGGGGCGCTCCGCGGTGGTGTCGGTGGTCAGGTCGAGCGCGTCGAGGGTGGCCCGCGCGCGCTGCAGCGCGCTGTTGACCGACGGCACGGACGTCTCGAGGAGCGCCGCGACCTCGGCGGCCCGCCAGTGCAGCACCTCGCGCAGGACGAGCACGGCGCGCTGCCGGGGCGGCAGGTGCTGCAGCGCGGCGACGAACGCCAGGCGGACGGTGTCGCGCCGGTCGGCGGCCTCGGCGGGGTCCAGCCGTGCGTCCGGGACGGGGCTCACGAACGCGCTGTCGGCCAGCGGCTGCCCGAGCAGCGACCCGTCGGGCTCGGACGACGGACCCATGTCGACGGGGCGGGCGCGCCGCTTGGCGCCCTGCAGCAGGTCGAGGCAGACGTTCGTGGCGATCCGGTACAGCCAGGACCGCAGGGCCGCGCGCTCCTGCAGGCCGTCGACGCGGCGCCACGCGCGCACCATCGTCTCCTGCACCGCGTCCTCGGCCTCGAACGACGAGCCGAGCATCCGGTAGCAGTAGCCCGTCAGGGCCCGGCGGTGCGCCTCGAGCTCGGCCTCGAGCGGCGTGCCGGCGGCGCGGCGGGTGGGCACGTCCGGGGTGGTCGACACGCGGGCATCGTACGCGCCGCCGCTCCGGGCGGAAAGGGGCGATCTCGCGGGGGCCTGCGGGCGGGCGGATCGGCGAGGCTCGCCCGGGCCGCGGCGTGCGTGCCGCGGCCGGGCGAGCGGGGCGCTACCCCGCCGTCCAGTACGCGTCGGTGCCGACGCGGTCCTCGACCGCGCCCGCGGCCTGCAGGCGGCGGCGCGCCTCGTCCCGGTCGTCGACGAGGTCCAGCACGCCGGCGACCTCCTGCGTCGACAGCGGCTCGCCGGCCCAGCGCAGCACCTCGAGCGGGTCGTCGGCCCACGGCCGCTGCTCCAGCTCGGGGGCGACGTTGGCGACGAGGGTCTCGATGGTCAGCGGGGTGTGGAAGCCCGGCGCCTCCAGACGCAGGTCGCCGCGCGCGACCACGTAGCTGGGGCACGTGTAGCGGCGGCCGGGGCCGGCGTCCTCGCCGTCGCGGGGCTGCCAGTCCTCGCCGGAGCCCGCCAGCTTGCCGTCGAGCGCGAGGGCGGCGGGGGAGGGGTGCCGGGTGTCGTGCAGGTCGCGGTGGAACGCGTCCTGGACGGCGTCCTCGCGGGTCCAGTCCTGCACCTGCGCGGCGTCCAGGCCGATGCGTCCGACGGCCTCGGCGACCGTGTCGTCGCCGCCGACGGCGCGGCCCTCGACGAGCGCCATGCGGTGCAGCTCGCGCAGCAGCCGCACGGCGCGGTCGACGCCCTCGTGCTCGCGCACGGCGACGATCGCCAGGCACGCCGGCCAGGTGCCGCCGACCGGGCGGCTGCCGCCGGTGAACAGCGGCTGGCCCAGGCGATCGAAGCCGCGCAGCAGGGACGCCGCGCGCTCGGCGGTGAAGCCCATCCGCTCGTACGAGGCGCCGTCCTTCGACAGGCCGGCCATCCGCAGGGACCACCGCAGCTGGTCCCCGAAGCGCCAGCGCAGGCGCCAGCGGATCGGCTCGGCGCTGAACGCCCAGGGGCAGGCCGGGTCGGTGAACGTGGTGACGTCGACGGTGGGCACGGGACGACGCTAGCGCGGCCGCCCGCGCGCCCCGTCGCGACGGGGGATCAGGCGGCGCGCCAGAGCGCGTCGCTGCCGCGCGGGAACTCGAGCGCGACGCCCTCGACCCGCAGCCGGTCGCGGACCGCCTCGCGGTCGTCTTCGCCCAGCACCGCGGTGATCTCCTGCGTGGCCAGCGGCACCGGCGCCCAGGCGACGACGTCGGCGGGATCCTCCGGCCACGGCCGCCGCTCCAGGTCGGGGGCCAGGTTGGCGAGCGCCGTCTCGACGGCGGCCCACGGCTGGAAGCCGGGCACCTCGGCGACGCGGTCGCCGTGGCGGAAGACGTAGCTCGGGCACGTGTAGCGGCGCCCGGCCGCGCCGGCGTGGCCGTCCCAGTCCGCCTCGACGTCGGCCAGCTTGTGGTCGAGGGCCAGGGCGACGGGCCCGGGGTCGCGGGCCTGGTCCAGGTCGCCCCGGAACGCCTCCTCGGTCGCGGGCTCCGCGGCCCAGCGCTCCAGCACGTCCGGGTCGAGCCCTGCCTCGCGGGCGGCGTCCGCCAGCACCGCCGGGTCGTCGATGCGGCGGGCGTCCGCCAGGCCGGCGAAGCGCAGCTCGCGCAGGAGCGCCAGCTCGCCGCCCGGAGCGTGCTCGCGGACCGCGACGATGCGCCGGCACGCGTCCCACGTCCCGGCGGGCTCGCGGCGGTCGGTCTCGGCGAGCGGCATCCCGTAGCGGTCGAAGTGCCGCAGGACCGCCGCGTTGCGCTCGGCGTCGAAGCCCTTCGCGCGCTGCGCGTCGGCGTCCCGCGCCAGGCCGACGGTGCGGATCGTCCACCGCAGCTGGTCGCCGAAGCGCCACGCGAGCTGCCAGCGCAGCGGCTCGGCGCTGTAGGCGAACGGGCACGCGGGGTCGGTGAACTCGGTCAGCTCGATGGTGGGCACGCTCGGCGTGTACCCGGAGGGAAGCGGCCCGGAACGACCACGGCCCGACACCTCAGGGTGCCGGGCCGCCGGTCGCGGCCCCGAACGACCACGACCCGACACCTCAGGGTGCCGGGCCGCCGGTCGCGGCCCCGAACGACCACGACCCGACACCTCAGGGTGCCGGGCCGCGACCGGGGGGAGAGATCGGCGCGCCGGCTACCGGGCGCGCCGCGTGCTGCGGGGGAAGATCAGACGTGGTGCGAGCGCGACCCGCGCCCGACGACGGCCGAGTAGATGAACAGGAAGATCAGGGCGCCGACGATGGCGATGATCCACGTGCCCAGGTCGAAGAAGCCGTCGAGGTCGCCGACGCCGATGGCGGAGGCGATGAGGCCGCCGATGACCGCGCCGACGACGCCGACGATCAGCGTGCCGAGGAAGCCGCCGGGCTCAGGACCGGAGTGGAGTGCGCGGGCGATGGCGCCGGCGATGAGGCCGAGGACGAGGAAGGCGATGATGCCCATGGTGGTGTCTCCTTGGTTGGGTGGAGGACGAAGGGGGACGAGCGCCGGCTACTTGCCGGTGAGCTTGTCCTTGACCGCATCGACGGCGTCGCCGACCTTGTCCTTGACCTTGCCGGCGTTCTGGTCGGCCTTGCCCTCGCGACGGAGCGAATCGTCGTCCGTGGCCGCGCCGGCGGTCTCCTTGACCTGGCCCTTGAGCTTGTCGGTGTTGCCGCTCATGCTGGTCTCCTTCGTCATGCCGCGGTCCCGGTCGACGACCGGGGCTCCGTGGCGGTGTGGGGAGCCCATACCCGCGATCCGCAGCGGCAACCAGGAAGTTCTTCGGGCCGCCCCGTTCGGGGGGTGCCGGGGGCCCGGGTCGCGCCTCGTGCTCGCCGCGCGGGCCGCGTGGAGGCGACCCGTGCGAGGCGTCGGCGCGGGCGTCGCGGCCGGGCGCGCGGCGGCTAGGCCGCCGGGCCGCCGCGCAGCAGGTCGGCGAAGCGCTCGCGCAGCCGCTTGGCCTGGATGCGCACGTCGCCGAACCATGTGCCGCCGGTCAGCACGACGACCGGCGCGCCGGGGGGCGCCGACTGGCCGGCCTTCTGCCGCACGTCGCCGAACAGCGTGCGCGTCCGGACGTCGACGACCACGCCCTCGGGGACGAGCAGGACCACGTCGCCGAAGACGGTGCCCGCGTCGATCTCGACCTGGGCGTCCTGCACCACCGCCTCGCGCAGGTCCAGCTCGACGTCGCCGAAGACGGTGGACCAGCGGCTGCGGGCCGGCACGCGCCACTCGCCGGAGCGCTTCAGGTCGCCGAAGATCGCGTTCTGGGCGGTCGGCGCCACCAGCTCGCGCCCGCCGGCCGGCGTCGGGATCGCGCCGGTCGGAGCCGCGCCCTCGTGCGGCAGGGCCACCGGCAGATCCGCGGTGAGGCGCGACAGGTCGTCGCGGGTGACCGCGGCGCCGGCGGCCCCGAGGCGGTCGGCGAGCTCCTCGAACGTCAGGCGTCCCTCGCCCGCGGCGTCGCGCAGCACCCCCATCGCGTGCTCGCGCTCGGCGTCGGACGCGCGGATCGCGGGGGCGCCGGAGGGGCCGGAGGCCGCGGGCTCGGGCAGGTCGCTCATCGCCCGCGCGATGCTAGCCGGGGCGGCGGCGGGCGGTCGGCGCGCGCCCGCCCGCGCCGTCCCGCCTAGTCCCGCGAGGGGTAGATGCCCTCGACGGCGATGATGTAGTTCATGCCCAGGTACGGCTGCATGATCGAGAACGGCTGGCTGCCGCCCGCGATCCCGACCGTCCCCGACACGGACGCGTTCACGCGGGTCTTCGTGCCACCCGCGCTCGCCAGCGGTGCGTAGCTGCCCCCGGCCGCCGGGATCCCGCCCTCGGGGCGCGACGTGGTGGCCCGGCCGTTCGTCGCCGGCAGGTCGACCGTGGTGCCGGCGTTCTGGAACGTGTGGTTGTGCGCCGGCATCTCGGTGATGATCAGCGTGTGGGTGGGCGACCCGGAGATCTCGCCCAGGTTGGTGGCCGGCAGCCCCGGGCCCTGGCCGGTCCCGATCGGGGTCCGGCCGCGCAGGTCGGGCAGCCCGAACGTCGTCTGGCCGTTGCCGCCGTACGTGGTGCCCAGCAGGCTGAACAGCGCGGTGTTCTGGGCGATCGACATGATCTGGCCCTGGCAGAACGCCCAGCCCCGGGGTGCGAAGTTGCCGCCGAACATGCGGATCTCGGCGATGAAGGCTTCGGACATGGGGTCCTCTCAGGCGGCGGCGATGTGCCGCAGGATCGTGGCGGTGTACGTGTGGTGACCGGCCCGCTCGGTGCCGGCCGTCAGCAGGAGCGGCACCGGTCCGTGGACCGGGTGCTCGACGGTCGTCTCCAGGCTCGTCAGGGCGGTCCGGGTGACGAAGGACAGGGCGAAGGCGTCCTCGCGCCCCGCGTAGGCCTTGCGGCTGCGCGTGCGCGACCCGCCGAGGTCGCGCACGCGGCGCAGCCGCGCGCGGTGCCGGCGGCCGTCCGCGGTGACGGTGAGGAGCGACCCGGCGAGCGGCGCCCAGGCGGAGCGGCGCAGCGGGTCGGCGGCGCGCTGCGACGCGGCGACGGCCACGCCGGCGCCGCCGACCGCGAGCGCGCCGGCGCCGACGCCGAACGCGCCGAGCAGGCCGCGGCGGCTGACCGCCGCGGGCGGCACGGCGAAGCGGTCGCTCACGGCTGGATCCTCGCGGCCCAGCGCACGTTGTAGAGCGACTTGCCGCCGCCGTTGCCGATGCGCAGGGCGAGCAGGTCGCCCGTCGTCACCGCGACGCTGTGCGCGTTGTCGCTGCAGCTCGTGTCGCCCGCGGCGACGGTGCAGACCAGGTCGGTCGCGTCGCCGTTCTTCATCAGGCGCGCGGCGATCGGGCCGCCGGACGGCGCGACCGCGTCGATGCGGATGGCGTTGACCGTGCCCGCGACGAGCGCGGCCTGCTGGGCGTCGGCGATGTCGTCGGCCGCGTTCTGCTGGCCGAAGGGGCCTGCGTATGAGGTGCTCTGCGACGGGTCGACGAGCGCGACGGCGCCGCGCAGGATCGCCGGGGTGGTCGCGCCGGCCGGGCCGACGGGACCGACGTCGCCCCGGTCGCCCTTCTCGCCCTGCGGACCCACGGCCCCGGTCTCGCCCTTCTCGCCCTTCTCCCCGGTCTCGCCCTTCGGGCCGACGGCGCCGGTCTCGCCCTTCTCGCCCTTCTCCCCGGTCTCGCCCTTCGGACCCTGGTCGCCCTTCTCGCCCTGCAGGCCGCGGGGGCCGGTCTCGCCCTTCTCGCCCTGCGGACCGACGAGCCCGGTCTCGCCGCGCTCGCCTCTCTCGCCCTGCGGGCCGGTGTCGCCCTTCTTCCCCTCCGGGCCGACCGCGCCGGTCTCGCCCTTCTCGCCCTGCGGGCCGGCCGCGCCGCGCTCGCCGGCGGGGCCGACCGCGCCGTCGACGCCGTTCGTGCCGTCCTTGCCGTTGGGGCCGGTGGCGCCGGCCTCGCCCTTCGCGCCGACGTCGCCCTTCGCCCCGGGCAGGCCGGGCGCGCCGGCCGAGCCCGCCGCGCCGTCGTCCCCGGCGGCGCCGCGGGCGCCGCGGGCGCCCTTCTCGCCGCGCGGGCCGCGCTCGCCCTCCTTGCGCCAGCTCACGCGGTACTCGCCGGGGCCGCACTCCTGCCCGTCCTTGATGACCCGCAGGGCGCCGCCCTGGTAGGCGGCGCAGGCGCGGACCACGTCCGCGTCGCCGCTCTTCGAGGCGGCGGTGGCGGCGGCGGTGCCGCCGGCGGCCAGGACCAGGGCGGCGGCGCCGGCGGCGGCCAGGCGGCGTGGGCGCCGCCACGCGGCTAGGCGTGACGAGGAGTCGGGGGGCGTGGGCATGGACGGGCACGATGCCGCACCGGTCGTTCGGTGGGGTGGGTTCTTGAGCCGATTCCACGGATGTTGGGCGGCGGCGTAGGACGAACGTCTAGGCGAGAAGTGTCCAGCTGTTCACATCCCCGCCCGCCGGCCTCGGCCGCCGGCCCCCCGCCGCAGGCGGCCCGCCGGCCGGCGGGCCCACGCGACCCACGCGGCCCGCAGGTCCACCCGCCGGGCCCGCCGGTCGGCTCGGCGCGGGGCGGGCCGGGCCACGTCCCGCCCGTCAGCCGCGGCCGTGCGGCGTGACGACCGCGCGGCCGGTCAGCTCCCCGGCCTCGAGCCGGCGGTACGCCTCGAGCGCGTCGTCGAGGGCGTAGTACTCGTTGTCGGGCACGATCTTCCCGGCGCGGTACAGCGCGACGACCTCGTGCAGCTCCTCGATCGTGCCCCAGTACGTGCTGGTCAGCTCGGTCTCGTAGGGGATGCCGTAGAAGTTCCAGTCCAGGTGCCCGCCGGCGATGCCGACGACCGTGATCCGCGAGCGCAGCCCCGCCACGGCGGCGGCCAGCTGCAGCGTCGGCCCGGCGCCGACGAAGTCGAAGACGGCGTCGACGCCCTTGCCGCCGGTGAGCGCGCGGATCGCGGTGACCTGGTCGTCGCCGCCCGGCACGGTCACCGCGCCGTGCCGCTCGGCGCGCTCCATCGCGTCCGCCTTCGTGTCGGTGGCGATGACGGTGGCGCCGGTCAGGGCGGTGAGGATCTGGACCGCGATCTGGCCCAGGCCGCCGAGGCCGATGACGAGCGCGGTGCGGCCGCCGCCGGCCAGATGGGGCAGGGCGAGCTTGATCGCGTGGTACGGCGTCAGGCCCGCGTCGGAGAGCGGCGCGGCGGCGACCGGGTCGGCGTCGCCGAGCGGCACCAGGTTGCGGGCCGGCACGCGCACGTACTCCGCCATCCCGCCGTCGCGGCCCAGGCCGGACGCCAGGTACGGCATGTCGGCGGCGTTCTCGCAGTACGTGTCCTGGCCGCGGGAGCAGGCGGCGCAGTGCTGGCAGCCGACGGGCCCGTAGACCAGGAACGCGTCGCCGATCGCGATGCCCGAGACGCCCTCGCCGAGCTCCTCCACCCAGCCGGAGTTCTCGTGGCCGAGCACGTAGCTCGGCTCGAGCTGCGCCGGCCCGTGCTCGGCGTCGAACTCGCGGAAGACCGCGACGTCGGAGTGGCAGGCGCCCGCGCCGGCCACCTTCAGCAGGACCTCGCCGGGGCCGGGCTTCGGCCGCTCGACCTCCTTGAGGGTCGGGAAGGTCTTCCACTGCTCGAACACCACTGCGCGCATGTCGCTCGCCGTCCTTCTGGAACCGCTTGATGAGGTCCTTCGACTATGGCACCCGTGGCGATGGACGCCGTGCGCGGCCGGAGCGGTCGATCGGCGGCTCGTCGGGCCCGGACGAGGGACGGCCGGGGCGGGGCCGCGCGTTCCGTCCCCCACACGGCCGGAGCGCGCCCGGTGTTCCCGGAACGAGCGCTATGCGCTCGTTCCTTCCCGCTCGACGCGGTGCGGGCGGTGTTGGGAGGAAACGCGCGCCTGGCCGCCGCGCCCCCTTCGCCCGGCGGGCCGGCGTCGGCCGACGCCCGGCCCCGGCCGGCGCCGCCGTCGGTCGCCGCGACCCGGCCCGGACACCGCGACCCGGCCCGGACACCGCGACCCGGCCCGGACGCTGTCCTGGCCCGTCGCGGCGTTCTGTCTATCGGGCGAGCTTCTTGTACGTCAGGCGGTGCGGGCGGTCGGCCTCGTCACCCAGCTCGTCGCGGCGCCACGCCTCGTACGCCTGCAGGTTGCCCTCGAACCACGTGGCGGTCGAGTTGCCCTCGAAGGCGAGGATGTGGGTGGCGATGCGATCCAGGAACCAGCGATCGTGGGAGATGACCACCGCGCAGCCGGGGAAGGCGAGCAGGCCCTCCTCGAGCGCCTGCAGGGTCTCGGTGTCGAGGTCGTTGGTCGGCTCGTCCAGCAGCAGGACGTTGCCGCCGCGGCGCAGGAGCTTGGCCAGGTGGACGCGGTTGCGCTCGCCGCCGGAGAGGCTGCCGACCTTCTTCTGCTGGTCGCCCTTCTTGAAGTTGAAGGAGGCGACGTACTGGCGGGAGTTCATCTCGCGGTCGCCGACCTTGACGTAGTCGAGCTTCTCCGAGATCTCCTCCCACACGTTGTTGTTGGGATCGAGCGCGTCGCGGGACTGGTCGACGTACGACAGGTCGACGGTCTCGCCGAGCTTGATCTCGCCCGCGTCCGGCTTCTCGAGGCCGGTGAGGAGCTTGAAGAGCGTCGACTTGCCGGCGCCGTTCGGGCCGATGACGCCGACCATGCCGCCCGGGGGCAGCGTGAAGGAGAGGTCCTCGAAGAGCAGCTTGTCGCCGAACGCCTTCGTCAGGCCCTTCGCCTCGATGACGGTGTCGCCCAGGCGGGGTCCGGGCGGGATCGTGATGCGCGTCTCGTCCAGGCGCATCGCCGACTGCTCCTTCATGAGCTCGTCGAGGTTGTTCAGACGCGCCTTCTGCTTCGTCTGGCGGCCCTTCGGGTTCTTCCGGGCCCAGTCGAGCTCCTCGTTGATCCGCCGCTGGCGGGCCACGTCGGTGCGCTTCTCCATCTCCATCCGCTTGGCCTTCTGCTCCAGCCAGCCGGAGTAGTTGCCCTCGAACGGGATGCCCCGGCCGCGGTCGAGCTCGAGGATCCAGCCCGCGACGTTGTCGAGGAAGTAGCGGTCGTGGGTGACCGCGACGACGGTGCCCTTGTACGACTCCAGGTGCCGCTCCAGCCACGCGACGGACTCGGCGTCCAGGTGGTTGGTCGGCTCGTCCAGCAGCAGCAGGTCGGGGGCCGAGAGCAGCAGGCGGGCGAGCGCCACGCGGCGCTTCTCGCCGCCGGACAGGTCGACGACGGGCCAGTCGCCGGGCGGGCAGCGCAGCGCGTCCATCGCGTACTCGACCTTCGAGTCCAGGTCCCACGCGTCCGCGGCGTCGATCTCCGCCTGCAGCCGCGCGAACTCCGCGGCCGTCTCGTCGGAGTAGTTCATCGCGAGCTCGTTGAACTTGTCGACGAGGCCCTTCAGGTGGGCCAGGCCCTCCATGACGTTCTCGTGCACCGACTTGGACTCGTCCAGGTTCGGCTCCTGCTCGAGGATGCCGACCGTGGCGTTCGGCGCCAGCGTCGCCTCGCCGTCGAAGTCCTTGTCCTGGCCGGACATGATCCGCAGCAGCGACGACTTGCCGGCGCCGTTGTAGCCCAGCACGCCGATCTTGGCGCCGGGCAGGAAGGACAGGGAGAGGTCCCGGAAGACCGTCTTGTCCGGCGGATGCACCTTGGTCAGCTGGTGCATCGTGAAGACGTACTGCGAGGACATACCACCAACGGTACCGACCTGCCGGGGGCGCGCCGTGCGGTGCGTCCGGCGGGGCTCTCATCCCGCGCGCGGGAAGGTGCCCGGCGGCGGGAGGCCGTCGCGTGACCGGGGTCGCCCACCCCTGGCCGCCGGCGCGGCTAGGCTGGGCAGGCGCCCCGGCAGGCGGGGCGTCCCGGACGAGAGGGTGCGCCGTACCCGGAACGACGACGGCGCACGGAAGGAGGGCCGTCATGGCCTGGATCCTGCTCGTCACCGCCGGTGCGCTCGAGGTCGTCTGGGCGCTCGCGCTCAAGCGCTCCGAGGGCTTCTCGCGCGTGCCCGAGTCGCTGCTGTTCGTGCTCGCGGCCGCCGCGAGCTTCGTGCTCCTGGCTCGCGCGCTGAAGGACCTGCCCGTGGGGACCGGCTACGCCGTGTGGACCGGCATCGGCGCCGTCGGCACCGCCATCCTGGGCATCGTCCTGCTCGGCGAGGCCGCCACCGCGGCGCGTCTGGGCAGCATCGCCCTGATCGCCGCGGGGATCGTCGGGCTGGCGGTCTCGGGCGCCCACTGAGCGGGCGGCTACGCCGCCGCGTCCTCCGGGCGCAGCAGGATCTTCCCCGTCAGGCCGCCGCCCTCGGCCAGGCGCAGGGCCGCGGCGGCGTCCTGCAGCGGCAGCTCGGCGGCGATCTGCGCCTGCAGACGGCCGACGTCGTGGCGGCCGTCGAGCGGGGCGGCCCGGCGGGCTGATCGCGGCGGGGCCGAACGCCGCGCGCCCGGCGGGGCCGGGCGCGCGAGGGGTGCATCACGGGGCGTGCGGCCCCGCCGACCTCGGGGGACAACCGAAGGCCGGACCGGCGCAGGGAGAGAGCGCGCCGGAACACATGAAAGCAGATCGGCTTTTCGGGTTTATCTGGCGTGCGCGATCGCCTGTGCGCGAGGGGTGAGTGCGCTGTACGCTCGCGCGCATGCGCGCCCCGTCGAGCCGTCACCGTTCCCGCGTTGCGCCGGCCGCTCGGGTCGCATCGCGCCCACCGGCCCGCGCGCGACCCGGCACGGTCGCCGGCGGGCTCCTCGCGTGCGCCGCGCTCGCGCTCGCGGCGCCGGCCGGGTCGACGGCGGTCGCACCGGCGCCCGCCGGATCCCCGGCGTCCGCGCCCGCCGGGCCGCGGGCGGCGACGCCGCTGCGCGTGCGCGCGAGCGCGATGCTGCGCTCGGGGCGCGTGGTCGTGTCCGGGAGCGTGCGCGGCCGGGCGCCGCGGACCGCCGGCCCGCGATCCCGCTGGCGCGCCGCGCTCCAGGTCGGCACGGGGCGTGCGTCCCGGACGGCGGCCACCGCCCGCGTCCGGCGCGCCCGCTTCGTCCTGCGCACCGCGGCGGGCGCCCCCGGTACGACGACGCGCTTCCGCGTGCGGCTGCGGGCCGGGCGCCGCGTGCTCGCGACGTCGAAGGTCCTGACGGTGCGGGTGCCCGCCGCGGCGCCCGGGCCCGGCGCGCCGACGCCCGCCCCTGGCACGCCGGCCCCGCCGGCGGTCCCGCCCGCCGCTCCGGGGCCGTCCGGCCCGGCGCCCGTCGACTTCGTCGCCCTGAACGCCGGGCGCGCCACGACCTGCGGCCTGCGGGCGTCGCGACGGGTCGCCTGCTGGGGGTACGGGGCCACGGGCGAGATCGGTGACGGCGGGAACGTCAACCGTGCGTCGCCCGTGGCGGTGGCGGGCCTGACCGACGCCGTCGCCGTCGACAGCGGCTCGGGGCACACGTGCGCGCTGCGCGCGACCAGCCAGGTCCTCTGCTGGGGGTACAACCCGACGGGCGAGGTGGGCGACGGCACGACCGCCAACGCCTCGACCCCGCGACCGGTGGTGGGCCTGACCGGGGCGACCGCCGTCAGCGCGGGCGGCACCCAGAGCTGCGCGCTGCTGGCGTCGGGCCAGGTGCGCTGCTGGGGCGGCAACGGCTCCGGGCAGCTCGGCGACGGGACGACGACGGACCGGACGACGCCCGTCGCGGTGCAGGGGCTGACCGACGCCGTGGCGATCTCGGCCGGCGGCGTGCACACGTGCGCGCTGCGCGCCGGCGGCCAGGTCGTCTGCTGGGGCGGCAACGCCGGGACGCTCGGCGACGGGACGACGACGAACCGCCCCACCCCGGTGGCGGTGCAGGGCCTGACGGACGCGACCGGCGTGGCCGCCGACTACGCGCACGCGTGCGCCGTGCGGGCCTCGGGCCAGGCGGTCTGCTGGGGGTCCGGGACGCTGGGGCGGGTCGGCGACGGCACGACGGCCGACCGCCTGACGCCTGTCCCGGTCACCGGCCTGACGAACGCGGCCTCGGTCGCGGTGGGCACCTACCACTCGTGCGCGGTGCGGGCCACCGGCGCCGTGGCGTGCTGGGGCTCCAACAGCGACGGCGCCCTGGGCGACGGCACGACGACGCAGCGGACGTCGCCGGTCGCGGTGGTCGGGATCGGCGACGCCCTGCAGGTCGTGGGCGGCGGGGGCGGCGGCAGCGCGTTCAGCTGCGCGCTGCGCCCGGCAGGTGCGGCCGTGTGCTGGGGCGCCGGGGACGCCGGGCAGCTCGGGACCGGGACGGTCGTCTCCGGCCCCACGACGCACCCGGTCGCGGTCGTCGATCCGGGCATCTGAGCCCCGGGTGCGGCGCGGCCTCGCGGCCCGCGCCGGTCTGGGCCCCGGAGGCGCGCGCGGGACGGGCGTGCGCACGCCGGCGCCGGCCGCCCGGTCGCCGGGAGCAGCACGAGGGGCACCCTGACGGGGGACCCCGAACCGGGCAGGGGGCCCGGGGGCGCGCGGTACGCTTGATCGAATGGCCGGTTCCGTCTTCGACATCGAGCATGCGCTCGGACTGCTCGAGCTCCAGCCGCCGTTCGGGAAGCGCGACGTGCAGATGGCGCGCCGGTCCCTCGCGAAGCGGTGGCACCCGGACCTGGCGCCCCCCGGCAAGCAGTTCGAGCACGAGCGGCACCTGAAGGCGATCAACGAGGCCGCCGACCGCCTGGGCAAGCTCGCCGAGGACTCGCGGGGCGGCGAGGTCACGGCCAACGCCGTCAAGGTCAACGCGGCGGCGGCCCGGGCCGCGCGCGAGGAGGCCGGCCGGCGGGCGTACGAGGCGGAGCAGGCGGCGCGCGACCGGGCCACGCACGACCCGTTCGGCAGCCGCATGCCGGACCACTCCGTCGTGCACCGCTACGCGCGCTGCGTGTCGTACCCGGAGTGGGGCGTCGGCAGCGTCACCGGCGTCTACTTCACCGGCGAGGGCGACGACGTCCAGCAGTTCGCGCGCGTGCAGTTCCACCTGGGCATCCGCACGGTCCCCGCCGGCACGCTGCAGTTCGTCGACTTCTCGAAGCCCGACCCGGGCGCCGAGCGGGTGCAGCGCTTCGTCACCGCCGCGCAGCACGCGATGGCCGAGGGCGAGTTCGCCGTCGCCGCCAAGCGCCTGATCTACGCGCGCGACGCGGACCCGGCGAACACGACCGTGCTGCGCCTGCTGACCGTGGCGTTCCTGCAGGCGGACGACCTGCCCGCCGCCGGCCGCGCGGTGCGCGACTGGCTGCGCGCCGAGGGCGAGCGGCCGGCGCCGCACCGCTTCGCTGCCCGCATCTACGAGGCGCAGGGCGCGACGCTGCAGGCCGAGGAGTCGGCGGCGCGCGTCGTGCGGCTGGCCCCGGCCGACGCAGCGGCGTGGGCGCGCCTGGGCCGGCTGCGCCTGCGCGTGAACGACCGCGAGGGCGCCCTGGACGCGCTCGACCGCTCCGTGCAGCTCGACCCCGCCGTCGACACGCTCCTCGACCTGGCGCTGGCGGCGCACCTGGCCGGCGACCTGGGCCGCCAGGTCGACGCCGCCCAGCGGGCCGCCGAGCTGGCCGACGAGGGGGAGAGCGTCCACGTCCGCGCCCGCGCGTGGGCCCGCTACGCCCACGCGCTCGCCCGGACGGACCGCACCACCGACGCGCTCGAGGCGTGCGACCGGGCGCTCGACCTGGCGCCGAAGGACCGCGAGGTGCTCGAGCTGCGCGACCACCTGCGCGAGCGGCTGCCGCGCGAGCTGCAGACGGCGGCGAGCTGAGCCGGCGTCCCGTCCCGCGGGGCGCCGCGACCGTCCGGTGCCCGGCGTAGCCTGCTCGGGTCCATGCGCCTGATCGTCGCCCGTTGCGAGGTCCGCTACTCCGGACGCCTCGAGGCCCTGCTCCCCGAGGCCCTGCGCCTGCTGATGATCAAGTCCGACGGATCCGTGATGGTCCACGCGGACACCGGGGGCTTCAAGCCGCAGAACTGGATGACCCCGCCGACGGTCATCGAGCTGCAGCGCGGCGGCGTGCCCGTGCCCGAGGAGTCGCCGACGGGCTACTCGGGGTCGGTGGCCGGCCGCGAGGTGGCCGACGGCGAGATCCCGGCGCCCGCCGCGGCCGACCGCGCGGCCGCGGCCGCCGACGGCGCCGACCCGGGCCTGGAGCCGCTCACGCACATCGTCGTCCGCAAGCGCGCCGGCACGACCGAGGACCGGCTCGACATCGCGATCTCGGAGGTCGTCTCCGACACCTTCCACGACATGGGCGAGGCCGCCGCGCTGGAGAAGTCCGGCGTCGAGCGCGAGCTGCAGGAGCTGCTGGCCGACGCGCCGCACCACTGCGGCGAGGGCTTCCGCCTGGTGCGCCGGGAGTGGCCGACCGACATCGGCCCCGTCGACCTGATGTGCCGCGACGACGCCGACGGCTGGGTGGCGGTCGAGATCAAGCGCGTCGGCACGATCGACGCCGTCGAGCAGCTGACGCGCTACTTGGAGCGGATGCGGGAGGAGCCGGGGTTCGCCGAGGTCCGCGGCGTGCTGGCGGCGCAGTCGATCAAGCCGCAGGCGCGCGTGCTGGCGGAGTCGCGCGGGCTGGGCTGGGTCGAGGTCGACCTGGACGTGCTGCGCGGCGACCGCGAGCCCGCGCTGAAGCTCTTCGACCTGTAGGCGGCGCAGGCGTCGCGCGGGTCCTCGGCGCGCTGGCCGGTCGGTGACCGCGTCCTTCGCCGGTCCGGACCCGCGGCTCAGTCGTCCGGCAGCGCGGCGGCGAAGACGTGCAGTGGGTCCGCCGCGTTCAGCACCGGCGGGCCGTGGCCGACGAGGACCAGGCGCGGCGACAGGGCGGCCAGCCGGCGGATCGACGCGCGGTTGCGCGGCGGGTCGGGCGTGAACATCTTCGGCGGCTCCTGCAACCCCGGCCGCGTGGTCACCAGGCTCATCGAGTTGACGACGTCGCCGCAGATCAAGGTGCGGTCGGACGCGCGCCACAGGCTGATGTGGCCCGCGCTGTGCCCGGGCGTGTCGAGCACGACGAAGCCGGGGCCGACCTCGTCGCCCTCGTGCAGGGCGGTCGCCTCGGGCACGGGCTCGAAGCTGGCGTACCGCTCGCCCGCCTTGCGCAGTGCGGCGGGCACCTCCATCTCGACCCGCCCCGAGTGCATGGCGGGAAGGTCCTTCTCGCCGGCAGCGACCGGCACGCCGAGCGCGTCGAGCACCTTCCGCGTGCCGCCCGCGTGGTCGACGTGGGCGTGCGTCAGGACGTGGCGGGCGACGATCCGGCCGCGGACGTCGCGCAGAACGCGCCGCGCCTGCCAGCCGTAGCCGGCGTCGACGAGCACGTCGCCGACGAGGTAGGCGTTGACGCTCGACCGCGGCGAGAGGGGCAGGTGGAAGACGGCCTCGGCGACCTCGCGCATGCCCGGACCCTAGCGCCGCCGCGGTGGGATGCCGACGGCGACGGCGTCCCACGCGATCCTCCTCGCCGTCGTCGTTCCGTCCGACGCCCGGCGGCCCGCCGGCCAGCGCGTGCCCGCGGCCCCGCGCTGGACGACGCTGCGCGTCCGCCTCAGCGTCCCGCGATGCGGTTGGCCACCGCGGCCACCCGCGACGGCTTCCCCGTCCGGTGCTCGATCTCGTCGGCCAGCCCCAGCAGCGCGTAGACGCTGCGGATGCCGGTCCAGCGCAGGGGCTCGGGCTCCCAGCGCGGCGGCGTCGTGCCGGCCGGCAGCACCCACGGGAGCGTCGCCAGCTCCGACCGGCGGCGGCCGACGAGCAGGTCGCGCAGCGTGCGGCCGGCCAGGTTGGCCGCGGCGACGCCCTCGCCGACGTAGCCGCCCGCGAACGCCAGGCCGGTCTCCTCGTCCGCGCCGACGAACGGCGTCCAGTCGCGGGGGACCCCCAGCACGCCGTGCCAGGCGCCGTCGATCCGCACGTCCTGCATGTCGTCGCCGAACAGCCGCACGAGGCTGCCGCGCAGGGTGCGCTGGGTCGACGCCGGCAGCGGACCCTCGCGGCGCGTGTCCGACCCGTAGCCGTACGGCACGCCGCGGCCGCCGATCGCGATCCGCCCGTCGGCGGTGCGCTGCAGGTAGTGGTACTGGTGGCCGCCGTCCAGGATCGTCTCGGCGCCGTCCCAGCCGATCGCGGCCCACCGGTCGGCGGAGAGCGGCTCGGTCACGATCATCGAGCTCGTGATCGGGGCGACGGTGCGGCGCTCGCCCGGCAGGCCGGCGGTGTAGCCCTCGGTCGCGCGCACGACCCAGCGGGCGGTGACGGTGCCGTGCGGGGTGTGCGCCTTCGCCGGGACGGTGCCGCGGGCGGGCTCGATCGCGGTGACGGGGGTGTCCTCGACGATCCGCGCACCGGCCCGCGCGACGGCGTCCGCCAGGCCGCGGGCGAGCGCCGCAGGCTGGACGCGGGCGCAGTGCGGGTTGGCCCACGCGCCCTGGCCGCCGCGGATCGCCACGCGCTCGCGCAGCTCGGCCGCGTCCAGAAAGGCGTCCTCGCCGTCCTCCCAGGTGCCGGCGGCCCGCGCGGCGTCGGCGGCGGCGCGCAGCCGCCCCAGCTCGAGCGGCGTCTGGGCCACGGTCAGCGTCCCGCCGCGGTGCCAGTCGCACGCGATGCCCTCGCGCTGCACGGCGTCCTCGATCTCGCCGAGCGTGTCGCGGATCGCGTGGTGCATGCGGACGGCGGCGCCGGGGCCGCCGCGGCGCTCCCAGCTCTCGGTCGATCCGGCCAGCTCGCCCTGCACCCAGCCGCCGTTGCGGCCGGACGCGCCGAACCCGCAGACCTCGCGCTCGACGACGAGCACGTCCAGGTCGGGGTGGCTGCGGCGCAGCTCGTAGGCGGTCCACAGGCCGGTGTAGCCGCCGCCGACGATGCAGACGTCGACGCGCGCGTCGCCGTCCAGGCGGGGCCGCGGCGCGGGCATCCCGGCGGGGTCGAGGTGGGCGAACCAGTGCGAGACGGGGGCGACGGCGGTCATGGGCTCCACGGGGCGGTCGGAGAACGAGGCCGGGCCCGAGCGCGGCTCGGGCCCGGCGGTGCGGCAGGCAGGACGGACGGCGTCCGAGGGGGTGGGCGCCGTCCGTCCCGAGGGGCTAGCCGAGGGCGCTCTGCTCGCCGGCGACGAGCTTGTGGCCGCCGTGGCGCGGCAGCTTCGCGACGCGCTCGGAGGCCTCCTCGAGCACCGGACGCAGGATGCCGACGATCTCGTCGAACGTGCCCTGGTCGGCGATGAGCGGCGGGGAGACCTGGATGACGGGCTCGCCGCGGTCGTCGGCGCGGCAGATCAGGCCGGCCTCGAACAGGTGGTCGGACAGGAAGTTCTGGAGCAGGTCCTTGCCCTCCTCGGACGTGAAGCCCTCCTTCGTGTCCTTGTCCTTCACGAGCTCGAGCGCGTAGAAGTAGCCCGTGCCGCGCAGGTCGCCGACGATCGGCAGGTCGGTCAGCGTGGCGAGCGTGTCGCGGAACGCGTCCTGGTTGCGGGCGACGTTCCCGACGATGTCGAGGCGCTTCATGATCTCGAGGTTCTTCAGCGCGATCGCGGCCTGCACCGGGTGGCCGCCGAAGGTGATGCCGTGCGCGTACATGGCGTCCTCCTTCAGGAACGGCTCGGCGACCTTGTCGGAGATCACGAGCGCGCCGATGGACGCGTACGCGGAGGACAGGCCCTTCGCGTTCGTCATCAGGTCGGGCTTGATGTCGTACTTCTCCGAGCCGAACCAGGCGCCCAGGCGGCCGTAGCCGGTGATGACCTCGTCGGCGCAGAGCAGGATGCCGTACTCGTCGCAGAGCGCGCGGACGCCCTGGAAGTAGCCCTTCGGGGGCGTGAAGGCGCCGCCGGAGTTCTGGACCGGCTCCATGATCACCATGGCGACCGTCTCGGGGCCCTCGGAGAGGATGCGGTGCTCGAGGTCGTCGAGCAGCATCGCGGTGAACTGCTCCTCCGTCTCGCCCTCGGGGCGGTGGTAGCGGTCCGTGTTGCGGACGTGCGCGACCTGCGGGACCAGCGGCTCGAACTGGCTGCGGATCGCCGGGATGCCGGTGATCGACAGGGCGCCCATCGTGGTGCCGTGGTAGGCGATGTCGCGGCCGATGGCCTTCCAGCGGTTCTCGCCGCGGGCGGCGTGGTACTGGCGCGCGATCTTCCACGCGGACTCGACGGACTCGGCGCCGCCCGACGTGAAGAAGACGCGGTTGAGGCCGTCCGGCGTCAGCGACGCGATCTCCTGCGCCAGCTCGATGGCGCGGGGGTGGGCGTAGTTCCAGTTCGTGTAGTACGGCAGCTCGCGCATCTGCGCGGCCGCGGCCTCGCCGATCTCCTCGCCGTGGCTGTAGCCGATCTGGACGGCGAACAGGCCGGCCAGGCCGTCGAGGTAGCGCTTGCCGTCGGCCGTCTCCAGGTGGCAGCCCTCGCCGCGGACGATGATCGGCAGATCGCGCTTCTTGAAGTCCGCCATCTGCGTGAAGTGCAGCCACAGGTGGTCGGCCGCGGACTGCCGCAGCGCGTCGGCCCCCGCGTGATTCGGGATCGGCGTCGTGCTCATGGAACTGATGCTCTCATCAATAGCGGCGGCTGGACATCGGCCGTTCGTCCAGTCCTGCCGGCGGCGGGGCGACAGGGCGTCGGGGGTGGGGGGGGCGGCTGAGGGCGGGTGGGCGGACCTGCGGGGGCGGGGTGCCGTTCCGGCTGAGGGCCGCGGGGCGGACCTGAGGCGGAACGCGGGGCGGGGCGGGGTGCTGTTCCGGCTGGGGGCCGGTGGGCGGACCTGAGCCGGAACGCGTTGGGGCCGGGGGCGTGTGCGGGGTTGCGTTCTGGTTGAGGGCCGGCGGGCGGACCTGAGCCGGAACGCGGGGCGGGGCAGGGCGCCGTTCCGGCTGAGGGTCGGTGGGCGGACCTGAGCCGGAACCTGCCCTGGCGGGGTGCCGTTCTGGCTGGGGGCCGGTGGGCGGACCTGAGGCGGAACGCGCTGGGCACCGGGGCGTGTGCGGGTTTCCGTTCTGGTTGAGGGCCGGTGGGCGGACCTGAGGCGGAACGCGCTGGGCACCGGGGCGTGTGCGGGTTTCCGTTTTGGTTGAGGGCCGGTGGACGGACCTGAGCCGGAACGCGGGGCGGGGCGGGCTCCCGTTCCGGCTGAGGGTCGCCAGGCGGACCCGAGCCGGGACGCGGGGCGCGGCGGGGAACCGTTCCTGCTGAGGGCCGGTCTGCGGACCTGAGCCGGAACACGTGGGGGCGGGGACGGGACGGGACGGCTGGCCGCGTTCCGGTTGAGGGTCGCGGGGCGGACCTGAGCCGGAACACGCCGGGGCGCCGGGCGGGACGTTGGTTCTGTTCCGGTTGAGGGCCGGTTGGCGGACCTGAGTCGGAACACGCTCGGCACGGGGCCGAGTCCGGGCTCCGTTCTGCTTGAGGGTCGGTGGGCGGACCCGAGCCGGAACACGCCGGGCGCCGGACGGGACGTTGGTCCCGTTCCGATTGAGGGCCGGTAGGCGGACCCGAGCCGGAACACGCCGGGCGCCGCGACCGAACCGGGGCTCCGTTCCGTTTGAGGGCCGCGGAGCGGACCTGAGCCGGAACGACGTCCGCCTCCCGGCCGCGCCCCGCCGCGCCGCCGGCCCCGCCGCGCCGCCGGCCCGCCAGCCCCGCCCGCGCGCGCCGACCCCGCCCGCCCCGCCCTACCGCTTGAGCGTCACGGTCCGCGACACGCCACCGCCCGTGATCCGCAGCGCCACCTGCGTCTTGCGCTTGAGCGACGACCGGGCCGCCTTCGTGAAGCGCAGGCGGACCGTCGCGATGCCGGTCGTCGCGACCGTGCCGCGGCCCGAGGCGACGCGCTTCTTCCCGATCGTGCCGACGAGGGAGACCTTGCCCGGCTTCGCGCCGACGAGCTTCACCGTCAGGCCCGACTTCAGCGCGGTGCGCAGGCGGACCTTCGACGAGGCGAGCCGCAGCGTCGGGCCCGCCCCGCCGCGGCCGCGCGTTCCGCCGCCGCCGTGGTCGCCCGCGCGGCCGCCCGGTCCGCCGCCGCCCGGCCCCGGCCCCGGCCCCGGCTCGCCCGGACGCGGACCGGGCACGTTCGCGGGCCCCCAGTCCGGGTTCCGCGCCCCCGGCAGGACGAGCCGCGAGGACTCCGTCGGCGTGCCGCAGTCGTTCGTGTAGTCGGGGATCGGGATCGTCTGGATGCCCGTGTCGTCCGCGAACGCCAGGCGCCTGCCGTCCGGCGACCAGCTCGGGGACTGGTACCGGCCGACGTCGCCGGAGAGCTGGCCGCAGCCCTCGGGCCGGGTGGGCCAGCCGCCCTTCGCGCGGTAGACCAGGATGCGGTCGCGGGCCTCGCCGGCGACGAAGGCGACCTTCGTCTTGTCGCGGCTCATCTCGCCGTCGGCCATCCCGCCGGCGCCCTGCTCGGTGTAGTAGTCCGACACGCCGCCGGCGATGTCGGGCGCGTCGCCGGGGTGGAGGACCACGGCGTCGCCGGCCAGCGCCTGGATCGGGTCGGACAGCAGCAGCTGGCCGTCGTCGATCCACGACGGGGCGACCCAGCCCGTCTGCTCCTTGTAGCCCGGCTGGTCGTACGGGCTGTCGCCGGCGAGCGACATCACGTTCGTGCCGTGGCGGCCGTAGACGGTCTGGCAGCCCGTCGCGGGGTTGCACTCGCGGTCCTGGCCGTACTGGCTGAAGTACCAGGTGTAGGCGATCTTGGTCCCGCTCGGCGAGACCGCGGCGTCGAACGGCCCGGCGAACGTCGTGCCCGGCATCGAGGACGAGTGGGGCGTGCGGTACTCGTGGCGGACCGCTCCGTCGCGCTCGAGCACGCGGATGCGGTCGCCGCGGACGGTGACGAGGACGCCCCCGTCGGACTGCGAGACCGAGGAGTAGCCCCCGTCGAAGGTCACCTGGTACCTCGTGCCGCCGTCGGGCGTGGCCAGCCAGACGTTCCCGTCCTGCAGGTAGGCGATGGAGTCGGCGGCGGCCGGCGCGGCGGCGAGCGCCAGGCCGACGGCGGCGAGGGTCGCCGCGCGGCCGAGGCGGCGGAGCCGGGAGGGGGATGCGGACATGGCGCCATCCTGCGCGGCCCCGCCCGGACGCACCACGGGGTGCCACCCCAGGGGGCGCCCCAGACCTGTCCCGTGGCGCACCGCGCCGGGCGGCTCCCGCCCCCGTCGGTGCCGGGAGCGCCGTCGCCGGGCCGGGCCCGGCAACGGCCCGGCCGCTCGCCGGCCCGGTTGCTCGCGGATCCGGCCGGACTCTGGCCGCTCGCCGGCCCGGCCGCTCGCCAGCTCGGCCGCTCACCGGCCCGGCCGGACGCCGGCCGCGTGGCGGGCCGTCCGGAGAGCCGGTCGGGGCCTCAGCCCGCCGACGGGCTGGCGTCGGCGATGCCGAGCGCCTCGCGGGCCCGCGCCGCGGCGGGGGCGTCGCCCGGCGTCAGGCGCGAGAGCAGCTCGGCCCAGCCGCCGTGCGCCGCGATCACGGCCCGCAGGTGCTCCAGGCCCCGATCCTCGTCGCCCGACCCGACGAGCGCCAGGCCCGCCCAGAAGCGCAGCTCCAGGCTGTCCGGCGCCAGCTCGTACGCGCGCACGTACTCGGCGGCCGCGGCGGCGTGGTCGCCCTCGCCGACGAGCCGGTCGCCCTCGCCCGCGTAGACGTAGGCGTCGTGCAGGCCGACCAGGCGGCGCAGCTCGGCCAGCGGCTCGGGGTGGTCCTCGACGCGCAGGTCGACGATCCGGCTCCAGCGCTCGCCGGCGGCGGGAACGACGAGGAGCGCCGCGGACTGTCGCCCGCGGACGTCGCCGCCGGCCGCCTCGCCGGCGTCGAGGGCGTCGAGGATGCGGCGCGGCAGCGTGGCGGTGCTCGCCGCGAACCCCCGCGACATCGCGCCCCACACGGCGTCCGACGCCATCATGTTCGCCTGGGCCGCGTGGTCGTCGCCGAGCGCGTGACCCGCGTGCGCCATGCAGCCCGTGCCGGTGTGCGCGGCCCGACCGCCGCGGGCGTCGAGCACCGCCACCTGGCGGACGCCGGCGTGCGCGTCCTCCGCCGTCAGCCGGGCCAGAGCGTCCTCGGCGGACGCGCCGCCGCGCAGCAGGTCGAGCGCCCGGGGCCCGTACGAGACGTCGACGTTCGCCTGCGTCGCCACGACGCCGACGCCGGCCTCGCCCCAGGGCACGAGCCCGCCGACGTTGAACCAGTGCGTCTGCACGCCGACGGCCATCGCGCCGGTCTCCGGGTCGCGGGCGACGATGGAGTAGGTGCCGCGGCGGGCGCCGCGAGTGCGGGGATACGTGTCGGTGCAGGGGTGCACGGGAGCTCCTTCGGGGGTCCGCGACACCGTAGGGCACCCGGGCGGGGGCGTCGCCGGCCGGGCACGGCCCCACGCGGTGCGGACGCTGAGCGTCGTGGGGGCGGGACGCAAGGACGCGGCGACGGATCGACGTTGCGGCTGGACCCCCCCAGAGGTGGTCAACTGCGACGTCGATCGCCGATGAGGGGTGCGTCCGCCCGCGGCCCGCCGCCCGCCGCCCGCGGCCCGCCGCCCGCGGCCCGCCGCCCGCGGCCCGCCACCCGCGGCCCGCCGCCCGCGCCGACCCGCGCCACCCGTCCGGCCTCACCCCCCCCCCAGGTGCACACCGTTCCCCGCCCATCCGTCCGTCGCGCGTGCGCGCCCGCGTGGCCTGCGCGGCCCGCGGGTATGTGGGGGTGCATCCACCGGGGCGCGCCGAGCGTTGTCTAGGGTGGCAACCGACCACGACATCGGGCCGGTGCCGCGGCGCTCCCTCCCCGGGGCGCCTCGGACGGGAGCCCGAGAAGGGACCCCACTTGCGGATCGTCATCATCGGCGCGGGACTCGGCGGCCTCGGAGCCGCGCTGCGCCTGCAGGGCGCCGGGCACGACGTCGTCGTCGTCGAAGGGCGCGACCGCCCCGGCGGGCGGGCCTACCAGCTGCAGGAGGACGGGTTCACCTGGGACACCGGGCCGTCGCTGATCACGATGCCGTGGGTGCTGGAGGAGACGTTCGCCGCCGGCGGGCTCGACCTGCACGCCGAGGTGACGATGCGCGAGCTCGATCCCTTCTACCGGATCTTCTGGGGGCAGGAGGAGCAGCACCTGGACTTCGTCACCGACCGCGAGGCGATGAAGGCCGAGATCGCGAAGTTCTCGAGCAAGGACGCCGCGGCCTTCGACCCGTTCATGGAGGCGCTGCGGCCGATCTACGAGGAGGGCATCCTGGGGGCGGGCCGCCGGCCGTTCCTGCGCTTCGGCGACCTGGCGCGGTTCACGCCGAAGATGGTCCAGCTCGGCGCGGCGATGCCGCTGTGGCGGATGGTCGCCAAGCACTTCGAGCACCCGCGCATCCGCGAGGCGTTCTCCTTCCACTCGCTGTTCATCGGCGGCGACCCGTACCGCGTGCCGGCGATCTACGGCGCCCTCGTCTACCTGCAGTTCCTCGATCGCGTCTGGTACACGGACGGCGGCGTCTACGCCCTGATCGACGCGATGGCGCGGACGCTGGACGTGCGCTGCGGCGAGCGGGTCCAGGCGATCGAGCACCGCGGCGACCGCGTCACCGGCGTCCGGCTGGAGGGCGGCGAGCGAATCGCGGCCGACCTGGTCGTCTCGAACGCCGACGTGCTGACGACGCACGAGCTCGTCGGCCGCAAGCCGCCGCTGCGCCGCCTGACGCCGACGATGTCGTGCTTCCTGCTGTACCTGGGCACGGACCGCGTCTTCGACAAGCTGCAGCACCACACGCTGCTCGTCGGTGACGGCTACAAGCAGTTCATCCACGACGTCACCCGCGGCGGCCGGCTGCCGAGCACGTACTCCACCTACGTGCACGCGCCGCAGCGCACCGAGGCCGCGATGGCCCCGGACGGCGGCGACTCGATCGCGGTGCTGCTGCCCGTGCCGAACCTGCGCTCGGGGATCGACTGGGAGCGCGAGGAGGACCGCCTGCGCGACGCGCTCGTCCGCGACATGGAGACGACGTTCGGCCTGAGCGGCCTGGACGCCAGCGTGCGCGTCGAGAAGCGGATGACGCCGGTCGACTTCCAGAACGACCTGGGCGCCGCGTTCGGCAACGCGTTCGCGATCGAGCCGACGCTGCAGCAGTCCGCGTGGTTCCGCCAGCCCAACCGCGACCGCGCGCTCGAGGGCCTGTACTACGTCGGCGGCGGCACGCACCCGGGCGCCGGCATCCCGGGCGTGCTGCTCGGCGCCGAGGTGACGACCAACCTGATCGCCGCCGACCACCCGGCGCCGTCGGGGCGACGTGCGGCGGTCGCCAGTGCCTGAGGCGCTGCTCGGCGAGGCGCGGGACACCACCCGCCGGGTCGCGCGCACGTTCGCGCTCGCCTGCCGGCTGCTCCCGCGCGAGCTGCGCGACGACGTCTACCTGCTGTACCTCGTCTTCCGCACGCTCGACGACGCGGTCGACGAGGGCCGGCCCGACGCCCCCGAGACCGTCGCGGCCGTCGAGGACTGGTGCGCGGGCGCGCCGGCGCGGGGGCGCGAGGCCACGATCCTGGAGGAGCTGTCCGCGCGGCGCACGATCCCCCGCGGGGCGATGGCCGACTTCTGCGCCGGGATGCGCGAGGACCTGTCGGGCCGCGTGATCCGGACCGAGGAGGAGCTGGACCGCTACTGCTACCGCGTGGCCGGCACCGTCGGCGTCGTGATGGCGCACGTCCTGGGCACGGACGACGACGCGCGCGCGATGCCCGCCGCTGCGGCGCTGGGCAAGGCGATGCAGCGGACGAACATCCTGCGCGACATCGACGAGGACCGCGCCGAGGGCCGCGTGTACGTGCCCGTGGAGACGATCGAGCGCTACGGGTCGCTCGAGCCGGGGCGCCGCGAGGGGCTGATGCGCGACGGGATCGCCCGCGCGGACGCGCTGTACGCCGAGGGCGTCGCCGGCATCCCGCACCTGCGCTGCGGGCGCCGCGCGATCGCCGCGGCGGCGGTCATGTACCAGGAGATCCTGCGCCAGATCGAGCGCGAGGGCTACGGCCGCCGTCCCGGCCGCGCCGTGGTCGCGCCCCGCCGCAAGGTCGTCGTCGCGGCCCGCGCGCTCGCCGGGCCGCGACGGCCCGGCGCCGCGTCCGTCCGCGCCGCCGCGTGAGGCGCCCCGCGCAGTGGCGCCGCGGCGCGTCGCGCGCCGCCGGTAGCGTGGCCGCCGTGCCGTCGTTCCGCGCCCTCCTCGGATCCCTGATCGGCGCGCAGGTCGCCTACTCGCGCCTGCCCGAGCGGCACCTCGTGCCCGCCACCCGCGGCATCGTCGGCCTGATGCTCGCCGCGTCGACCGTCGAGGCCGCCGAGGCGCGCGGTCCCCGCCGCGGCCCCGCGCTCGTCGCGACGGCGGGGGCGATCGGCTTCGCCGCCGAGCTCGTCGGGGTCGCGACCGGCAAGCCGTTCGGGCACTACTCGTACTCGGAGAAGCTGGGCCCGAAGGTGCGCGACGTGCCGGTGGCCGCGGCCGCCGCCTGGGCGATGATGGCCCGCCCGTCGTGGGTCGCCGCGGGGCACGTGGCCGGGCGCGGCGGGCGGCTGCGCCGGCTGCGGCGCGTCGGTCTGGCGGCGGCCGCCCTGACGGCGTGGGACGTCTTCCTCGACCCGCGGATGGCCCGCGACGGCTTCTGGTCGTGGCCGGCCGGCGGCCGCTACGAGGGCATCCCGGCGACGAACTTCTTGGGCTGGCTCGGCACGTCGGCCGGGGTCTTCGCGGTCTGGTCGCTCGTCGAGGGCGACGAGCCGCCGACCGCGGCGGACGACGGCGCGCTGGCGCTCTACGCGTGGACGTGGATCGGCGAGACGTTCGCGCACGCCGCGATCTGGCGCAGGCCCGTCGTCGCGCTGGCCGGCGGCGCCGCGATGGGCGCCGTCGCGGTCCCGGCGCTGCTCGCCCGGCGGGCCGGCCGTTGAGCCGGGTCGTCGTCGTCGGCGCGGGCGTCGGCGGCCTGGCCTGCGCGCTGCGGCTGGCCCGCGCGGGGCACGACGTCACGGTGCTCGAGCAGGGGGACGCCCCGGGCGGCAAGTGCGCGCGCGTCGAACGCGGCGGCTTCCGCTTCGACGCCGGCCCGTCGCTCCTGACGATGCCGTGGCTGGTCCGCGAGCTGCTGGGCGAGCGCGTCGAGCTGCTGCGCGTGGAGCCCATCACCCGGTACCGCTTCGCCGACGGCAGCAGCGTCGAGCTGTCCGCCGACCTGCCGGTCGCGCACGCGGCGCTCGAGGCGTGGTCGCCGGGTGCGGGCGACGACTGGCTGCGCTTCCTGGGCGTCGGCGCCGCGATGTGGCGGGGGTCGGTCGGCGTGCTGAACGGCCCGCCGCCGTGGCCGCCGCGCCGGCCCGAGCCCGGCGTCCCCGCGCCGGACCCGCGCGACCTGCTGCGCGTGCGGCCGTGGCACACGCTGCGCACCCTGGCCCGCACGACGCTCCGCGACCCGCGGCTGCGGCTGGTCGCCGAGCGGGCCGCCACCTACGCCGGCGCCGACCCGCGCCGCGCCCCGGCGGCCCTCGCGGTCGCGGGGTACGTCGAGCACGCGTTCGGCGCGTGGCACGTCCGCGGTGGGATCTACCGGATCGTCGAGGCGCTGACGGAGGCGCTGGGCGAGGAGGGCGTCACGATCCGCACCGGGGTGCGCGCCGAGGCGGTCGCGCTCGCGGGCGGCGCGGCGCTGCCCCTCGACGGCGGCCCGCTCCGCGGCCGGGGGCGCGTGACGGGCGTGCGGACCTCGGCCGGCGAGCTGCCCGCCGACGTCGTCGTCCACAACGGCGACGCGTCCGGGCGCGGCGAGCGCTCGCTGTCGGGGTTCGCCCTCATGCTCGGCCTGCGCGACCGCGATCCGGACCGCCGGCACCACGAGATCCGCTTCCCCGCCGACTACGACGCCGAGTTCGACGACGTCTTCGTCGCCCGCCGCCCGGTGCGCGACCCGACGCTGTACCTGGCGTCCTCCGTCGTCACCGACCCGGGCGAGGCGCCGGACGGCGGCGACAACCTGTTCGTGCTGGCCAACGCCCCGGTGCACCGGACGGCCGGCGGCCCGGACTGGGACGCCGCCGCGGAGGCGTACGAGGCGGCGGTCCTGGAACGCCTGGCGATCGACCCGGCGCGGATCGTCGTCCGCGCGCGCCGCACGCCCGCCGACCTGGAGCGCCAGACCGGGGCGCTCGGCGGGGCGATCTACGGCCTGGCGCCGCACGGCCGGCTCGGCACGCTGCGCCGGCCGCCGAACGCGGTGCCGGGCGTGCGCGGGCTGTGGCGCGTGGGCGGCACGACGCACCCCGGCGGCGGGCTCCCGCTCGTGCTGCTGTCGGGCCGCACCGTCGCGGCCGAGATCGACCGCGCCGCCTGAGCCGCCGCGCCGGCGCGTGGTGGCCGGCCGCAGAACGAGCGACGCCCCGGGTGGATCACCCGGGGCGTCGCTCGATTCATCCCCCGCACCGGGCCACCGCGTGCCACGGGCCCGGCGCATACGCTGCGAGGCGCACCCGGTTCTTCGGCGCGGCGCGGCGGGACTTGAGGGCCCGCTAGTACCAGACGACCCGGAACCGCTGGCCGGAGCACCACCGGCGCAGCTTGGCGCCCTGGACGGCGCCGGCGCCGCGGTTCTGCGCGCTGTCGACGTAGGCGACGTCGGCGTCCACGGCGGCGCGCGCGGCGGCCATCGGGTACTCGTCGCGGTCGTACCCCGGCCGGGTCGGGACGGCCCGCAGCAGCGCCCGCCGGCGGGCCGCCGCGCCCCGACGACGGACCGTCAGCACGCGCGGCCGCCCGCGGGCGATCGCGGCCTCCCAGTGGGCGCGCACCTCGGGGTACCTCGTGCTCGACAGGCCGATGCGGACCACGCCGGGGGTGCGGAGGCAGCCGGCCGGGTCGCCGGCGCGGCGCGCGTCCCCGCGCTCGTCGGCTCCGTCGTCCGTCCCGGTCAGCCGGTCCCACAGCGCGCCGGCGTGCAGGTCGCGCACGTCCACGCCGGCCAGGTGGTCGATCCGTCCGGTCAGCACGCCGCCGCCGACCACGACGAGCGCGGCGAGCACGAGCAGGCGCACGAGGCACCGGCGCGCGGTGCGCACCGGGCGGGGCAGGAACGGGATCACGCGGCGGTGCCGGCCGGCGCGAGCGGGTCGACGCCGCCCCAGGTCCCCGCGCTGCGGAACGGCGCGAAGCGGGCGAACAGCTCCTCGGAGTACCAGCCCTCGTCGCGGGTGCGGCGCACGACCTCGCGGTGGTCGGCGCGCCGGTACGCGTACGCCTGGGCGTCGGGCAGGGTGCGCCACAGCGAGAACGTCGCCTGCCGCGCCACCGGCCACTCCCCGATGCCGACCGACGCGAGCAGCCCGGGCTGGCCGAGCAGGTCGTTCGCCGGCGACGCGATCGCGCGGTAGAAGGGGACGAGGCGGCGGGGGCGGACGGCGGCGCGCGTGAGGATGGCCACGGGGGCGTCGGGCTCGAGGCGCGCGTGCGCGTCGGCGAACAGCGGCACGCCCGACCAGGCGCCGTGCGCGCGGACCGGCCGCAGCCCCAGGTCGTAGCGCTCGGCGGCCAGGCGCTCCCAGCGGGCGACGACGGGCGAGGCCGCGAGGAACGCGTCGAGCGCGCGCTCGTCCTCCCACACCGCGAAGAGCGCCCAGCGCCGCAGGTCGGCCGACAGCGTCATCGTCCGCCCGCGCCCGGTGCCGAGCAGCTTCCAGAACCGCAGGCCCGGCGTGCCGCGCAGCGCGGGCCGGTCCAGGCCCATGCGGGAGAGCCCCTCGGGCGCGGAGTCCCGCCGGTAGCGGACGAGGTGGAAGGATGCGAGCACGGATGGAGTTCGTTCTGGCCGCCCTCGCGGGCTACCTGTTGGGGTCCATTCCAGCAGCCCTGCTGGTCGGTCGCGCGCACGGGGTCGACCTGTACGCCGTCGGCGACGGCAACCCGGGCGCCTGGAACGCGCTCGAGCAGCTGGGCCCGCGGCGGGCGTGGCCGGCGTTCGTCGGCGACGGGCTGAAGGGCACCGCGGCCGGCGCGATCGGGTGGTGGCTCGGCGGCGCGGCGGGCGGGGACGCCGGGGGCCTGGGCTCGCCCGACGTCGTCGGCGCGTACGTGGGCGTGGCCGCCGCGATGGTCGGCCACGCGCTGCCCGTCTTCGCGCGGTTCCGCGGCGGCAAGGCGGTGATGACGTTCGCGGGCGGCGCCTTCGCGCTCTCCCTGCCGGCGGCGGCGATCGCGCTCGCGGTCTGCGCCGTCGTGTCGGTGCTCGCCCGCTCCTTCGCGGTCGGCGCCCGGGTGGCGGTCTTCGGCTTCCCGGTCGTCCAGCTGGCCTTCGCGCCCGACCTGCGCGTGGCCGCGACGGGCGGGCTGATGGGGATCATCGGCGCGCTGTTCCTGGCCGCGCGGCTCCGGCGGGGACGGGACGCGCGCCGGGGCCGGTGACGGGCGGGGCCAGGACGGGGCGAGCCGGGGACGGCGACGGGCGGGGCCAGGACGCGGCGAGCCGGGGACGGCGACGGGCGGGGCCGGACGGGACGAGAGCCGGGGGAAGTGACGGGCGGGGCCAGGACGGGACGGGGCGAGCCGGGGCCGGTGACGGGCGGGGCCAGGACGGACGGGACGAGAGCCGGGGGAAGTGACGGGCGGGACCGGGACGGGACGAGAGCCGGGGAAAGTGACGGGCGGGACCGGGACGGGACGAGAGCCGGGGAAAGTGACGGGCGGGACCGGGACGGGACGAGAGCCGGGGAAAGTGACGGGCGGGACCAGGACGGGACGGGACGAGCCGGGGCCGGCGACGGGCGGGGCGCGGACGGGACGGGACGAGCCGGGGCCGGCGACGGGCGGGGCGCGGCCAGCAGGGGCCCCGCGGGGGACTGGCGTCGGCGGGGCGAGGCGGGTCTCGGCGTCCGTCGAGGCGTCCTGCGCCGTCAGTGAGGCGGGTCCCGGTTGCAGGCGAGGCGCGTCTCGGCCGGGGTGAGCCGGGGCCTGGCGGGGGTGAGGCGCGTCCCGCTGGTGAGGCGGAATGTCGTTGCTCTCTCGCACTCATCCGCCTCACCAGCGCGTTCCGCCTCACCGTCGCGGGACATCCGCCTCGCCAGCGCGTTCCGCCTCACCGTCGCGGGACATCCGCCTCGCCAGCGCGTTCCGCCTCACCGTCGCGGGACATTTGCCGCAGTACCGCGTTCCGCCTCACCGTCGCGGGACATTTGCCGCAGTACCGCGTTCCGCCTCACCGTCGCGGGACATCCGCCGCAGTACCGCGTTCCGCCCCACCGTCGCGGGACATCCGCCGCAGTACCGCGTTCCGCCCCACCGTCGCGGGACATCCGCCGCACCAGCGCGTCCCGCCCCACGCTGGCGGCCGCCGGCGCCGTCTAGGGAGCTCGATCCGCGCCTGGCCGGCCGTCACGCGGATCCGGTCCGCGCCTGACCCGCGTCTCGCGGTCTCGGTCCGCGCTCGGCCCGCCGCCTTGCGGCCCCGCTGCCGCCTCCGGCCCCGCCGCCGCGCCTCGCGGTCCCGCCGCCGCCTTGCGGCCCCGCCGCCGCCTTGCGGCCCCGCCGCCGCCTTGCGGCCCCGCCGCCGCCTCGCGGCCCCGCCGCCGCCTCGCGGCCCCGGCTGCCGCCTCCGGCCCCCGCCGCCGCCTCGCCCTCTCCGGCTCCCCCGCCGCCCCGGCCGCCCGGGGTCCCTCGCGAGCCCCCCCCCCGGCTCCGGCCGTCCCGGGTCGCTCGCGAGCCCCGCGGCCTACGCCGCCGCGAAGTAGTGCCCCTCGGCCAGGTCGGCGAGGAGGGTCGGACCGGTCGGCTCCCACCCCAGGAGCTCACGCGTCGCGGCGCTCGAGACCGGGTTGTCGACGACCGCGAAGCCGGCGAGGAAGCCGAAGTGGCCGGCGGCGTCGTCCGGCGCGACGCTCACGGCCGGCAGGCCCAGGCCGGCACCGATGGCCGCGGCGATGTCGCGGAACGGGACGCCCTCGTCGGCGACGCCGTGCAGGCGGGAGCCGGCCGGGGCGGACTCGAGCGCCAGGCGGTACAGGCGCGCGGCGTCGAGGGTGTGGACCGCGGGCCAGCGGTTGGCGCCGTCGCCGACGTACGCCGCGGCGCCGTGCTCGCGGGCCATCCGGATCATCGCCGGGCCGAAGCCCTCGCGGTCGAGCGTGCTGTGGACGAGCGGCGCCAGGCGGACCACCGCGGAGCGCACGCCGCGGTCGGCGAGGGCGATCGTCGCGTTCTCGGCCTCGATGCGGGGACCGGCGTCGAGGACGTCCGCCTCCGTCCCGGGCCGGCCGGTGATCCCGGCCATGCCCAGCGAGAGCGTCCCGACGGTGTTGACGAACGGCTTGCCCGTGCCGGCGAGCGCGCCGCCCAGCGCCTCGAGCGCGCGCAGGTCGGCCGCGGTGGCGGCGGCGTAGTCGCCGGCGTACAGCTCCTCGTGCTTGAAGGCCAGGTGGACGACGCCGTCGGCCGCGGCCGCCGCGGCGGCCAGGCCGTCGAGGTCGTCGAGGTCGCCGCGGACGACCTCGGCGCCGGCGGCGCGCAGGGCGGCGGCGGAGCGGTCGGAGCGGGCCAGGCCCACGACCTGGTGCCCGGCGCCGAGCAGCTCGGGGACGACGGCGGACCCGATGTGACCGGACGCACCGGTGACGAAGACGCGCATGGAGAGACCTCCAGATGAGGCGACGACCCACGGCGCGGGAGTGCGCCGAGCGGTGATGTCGCTTGGTGTCATCACGCTAGCATGGATGTCACCCGGTGTCATCGCGTTCGCGATCCGTAGACTCGGGGCGTGGCCCGATGGGAACCCGACGCGCCCGGCCGCCTGCGGCAGGCCGCCCTCGCGCTCTTCGACGAGCGGGGCTACGAGGCGACGACCGTGGCGGACATCGCCGAGCGCGCCGGGCTGACCAAGCGCACGTTCTTCCGGCACTACGCCGACAAGCGCGAGGTGCTGTTCGACGGCTCGCAGGAGCTGTTGGAGCGGTTCGTCGCCGCGGTGATCGCCGCACCGGAGTCCGCCGCGGCCCTCGACGCCATCGCGGCCGGGCTCGATGCCGCGGCGGACCTCTTCGAGGCGCGACGCGAACCGGCGGCCTGGCGGATGCGCATCGTCGAGAGCACGCCCGAGCTGCAGGAGCGCGAGCTCATCAAGCTGGCCGCGATGGCCGACGGCGTGACCCAGGCGCTGCGGCGCCGGGGCGTCGGCGACCCGGCCGCCGCGCTGGCGGCCGAGGCGGGGATCGCCGTCTTCCGCGTCGGCTTCTCGCGCTGGGTGGCCGAGGACGACCGCGACCCGTTGCGGCAGGTCCTGCGCGACACGCTCGACGAGCTGCGCGCGGTCGCCGCGGCCTGAGGCGGCACCACCGCGAAGGCCGTCCCCGGCCGGCGGTCAGTCGCCGGTGGCGGCCGTGCGCACCGTCACCCGCGGAAGCGTGCCGTCCGTGCACCGCGGAACCGGCCGGGAGCCCTGCGGCCGCGGGTCGCGTGGTGCCGACACGGCGATCGTCATCCCGTCGACCGGGCCACGCCGATCGGCCTGGAAGCCGGCGGTGCAGAGGGCGGCCCGCGCGTCGCGGAAGCGGAGGCCCGCCACCTCCGGCGGCGTGCGCGCCGCCGGACGGCGGAGCCCGACCGGCGGCTCGCCGTCGAAGTACGGCTGCGGGGGACGCCGGCGCGGACCCACCACGGGCCGCCCGTCCACCGGGCGCCCGAGCCGCAGCCGCACCACCGTGCCCGAGATGAGCGCGAGCAGGCAGTCGTACGTGCCGACGGGGGTCACCAGGGACGACTGCACGAAGATGCGGCCGTCGGGCAGCTCCGACGCACGGATCTCGGGGTGCTCGCACGCGGCGTGGTCCGGCGTGCGCACGAGCAGGCTCCGCCCGCCGTCGGCCACGCCGAGCAGCGTCCAGCTCGCCCGTCGGTGCACCTCGCCCTGATGCCCCTCCAGCAGGAGGAAGACTCCCGCCGCGAGCGCGCAGGCCGCCCACACCGCGGCGACGACGAGCCAGCGGTGCCGGGGGATGTCGCGGAGCCCTCGCACGCGGGCAGCCTCGCAGCCGGCGGGGGGACGCCGCGCCGGAGCGGACGTCCGGTTGGCGCGCCGCGGACCGCCGCCGCTCGTGCGCGTCGGCGGTCCGGCCACCGTGCGGAGGGGGCGGGGCGGCGCCTGCCGGGCGTCACCCCTCGTACGTGCGCCCGCGCCACGTCCGGTCGGGTCGCACCGCCCGCCACGTCAGCCAGCCCACCACGGGCAGGTCGGCGAGCGGCGCCAGCCAGAACGGCAGGCCGCGCGGCCGGTACGACCGCGCCAGCGCCCCGTGCAGGGCCAGGCGCAGCGCGAGCAGCAGCGCGTCGAACGGGGATCCGCGTCCGGTGAGCAGTCGGGGGAGGGGCAGGGCCATGGCCACCCACAGCGTCGCGACGTCGGCCGCCTGCGCCAGCGGGGCCGTCGCGTCGGGGGCCATGAGGGAGCGACCCCAGCCCGTCCACGTCTCGCGCGCGGAGCGGTACATCCGCACGTCGAGCAGGTCGACGGCGTCGGCGAAGCCCACGCGGCCGCCGGCCCGCCGCACGGCCCGCACGAGCGCGACGTCCTCGGTCAGGTGGCCCCGCACGCGCGTCCACCCGCCGGCCGCGAGGAACGGCTCCCGTCGCACCACGAGGCACTGGCCGTTGGCGAGCGCCCGCGACGGCCGCGGCTGCCAGCCCGGCACGTCGGTCGGGCCGAAGCGCAGCGGCAGCGTGACGGCCATCGCCGGGTGGAGCAGGCGCTCGGCCGCGCCGTCGCAGACGAACCGCGGCGCCGCGCTCAGCACGTCGAACCCGTCGGCCGCCGCGACGACGGCCGGCACCAGGCCCGGCCGCGGACGCACGTCGGCGTCGAGGAAGACGACCCAGTCGCCCGTCGCCGCCCGCAGGCCCTGCTGGAGCGCCCACGCCTTGCCGCGCCACCCCGCGGGCAGCTCGCGGCCCGCCACGACCCGCGCGCCGCCGGCCCGGGCCACCGCGGCGGTGCCGTCCGTCGACCGGTCGTCGACGACGAGCACCTCGGCGTCCATGCCGCGCAAGCCGTCCAGGCACGGGCCCAGGCGGTCCGCCTCGTCGCGGGCGGGGATCACGACGGAGACCGTGGGGGCGGACCGCCGGGCGGCGGTCGAGGCGGCGGCGCGGACGGCGGGACCGGTCGGGGCCTGGAGCGGGGGGCGGCGCCGGCGGCCGCGGGCCAGCCGCCCCAGCAGCCCCACCGCCACGACGGCCTGGAGGGCGGGGTAGGGAGCGGGGCGGCGCACCGGCGGAGTCTCGCAGCGCGGGCCGGCCGGCGACCGCGGGCCCGGGCGCCGGTCGTTCGGCCGCGGCGACCCGCACGCGGGGGCCGGGGCCGGGCCGCGGCGTCATCGCGGCCGGGCGGCCCGCCGGGACCGCTCGACCCGCCTCCCTCAGTCCAGGTTGACCATCACGTGCTTGATCCGCGTGTACTCCTCGAGCGAGTAGACGGACAGGTCCTTGCCGTAGCCGGACTCGCCGAAGCCGCCGTGGGGCATCTCGGACATGTACGGCATGTGCTCGTTGACCCAGACGCAGCCGAAGTTCAGCTCGCGGGCGAAGCGCATCGTCGTGCCGACGTCGCGGCTCCAGACGGACGCCGCCAGGCCGTAGACCGTGTCGTTGGCCCACTCGAGCGCCTGCTCCGCGTCCGTCGCCTGCTGGATCGTCATGACGGGGCCGAAGACCTCGCGCTGGACGATCTCGCTGTCCTGGGCCGGGCCGCCGACCAGCGTCGGCGCCACGAAGTAGCCGCGCTCGCCGACGGCCGTCCCGCCGGTGAGGATCTGCGCGCCGGCCTCCTCCGCCCGCGCGACGAAGCCGAGCACCCGCTCGCGCTGGGCGGCCGAGATGACGGGCCCCAGCTCGACGTCGTCGGACGAGAGCGGCTCGCCGACCTTCAGCGCCTCCATCGCCGGGACGAGCGCGGCGACCAGGCGGTCGTGCACGCCGGGCGTGGCGATGATGCGGCAGGCGGCGGTGCAGTCCTGGCCGGCGTTGTACAGGCCGCCGACCATCAGGCCCTCGACGACCTTGTCGACGTCGGCGTCGTCCAGCACGACGACGGGCGCCTTGCCGCCCAGCTCCAGGTGGGCGATGGCGAGGGTCTCGGCCGCGGCGGCGGCGATCTTCTTGCCGGTGCCGACCGAGCCGGTCAGCGAGATCAGGCGCACGCGGCGGTCGGTGACGATGCCCGAGCCGACGGGCACGCCGTGGCCGGTGATGACGTTGAGGACGCCGGCGGGCAGCACCTCGTTCGCCAGCTCGGCCAGGCGGACGGTCGTCAGCGGCGTCAGCTCGGACGGCTTGAGGACGATCGTGTTGCCGCCGGCCAGCGCCGGGCCGATCTTCCACATCGCCATCGCGAGCGGGTAGTTCCACGGCGTGATCTGGCCGACGACGCCGATCGGCTCGCGGCGCACCATCGAGGTGTAGCCCTCGGTGTACTCGCCCGTCGCCTGGCCCTGCAGGGTGCGCGCGGCGCCGGCGAAGAAGCGCAGGTGGTCGGAGCAGGACGCGACCTCCTCGGCCGCCGCGGCGCGGGGCTTGCCGGCGTCGCGCGACTCCAGGTCGGTCAGCTCGTCGGCGTGCGCGTCGAGCAGGTCGGCCAGCTTCAGCATCGCCAGCGCGCGGTCGGCGGGCGTGGTGCGGCCCCAGTCGCGGGCGGCGCGGGCGGCCGCGTCGACGGCGCGGGTGACGTCCGCGGGGCCACCCAGCGGCATGCGCGCGATGACCTCTTCCGTCGCCGGGTCGAGGACGTCCTCGTACTCGCCGGTGGTGGCGTCGACGAGCTGGCCGTCGACGAGGTTCTTGAGCGTGATGACCTCGGTGGTGCTCATGCGGATGGGGCTCCGGTGGGGTCGCGGGCGCCGCGGCGGGCGCACCTCTCGGACGTTGGGCCCAGTATCGGCGCTGGGCGGGCGAGCGGGAACCCGACAGAAGGCCTGAGGTTGCCCGCGCCGGGTGGACGGAGTGGCCAGGGTCGTGTGACGGCCGTCCGGTCGCGTGGGGATCGCGGTCCGGGGCTGCGGCCAAGCCCGAAGTCGGCCGCGCCACAACCCGGTTCGGGGGTGCGCGGGAGACCGCCGCACCCCGGCGGGACGGCTAGCCTGCGCGGCCCCATGGCCGCCCCCGACGCCGTGACCCCCGCCGCGGAGCGCGACCGCCGCCTGCGGCGCCTGATGGTGCTGTCGATCGCGACGGCGGTGGCGACGATCGCGCTGAAGACCGGCGCGTGGGCGCTGACCGGCTCGGTGGGCCTGCTGTCGGACGCCGCCGAGTCGATCGTCAACCTCGTCGGCGCGTCGGTGGGCCTGGTCGCCGTCGTGTGGGCGGCGCGGCCCGCGGACGAGGAGCACGCCTACGGCCACGAGAAGGCCAACTACCTGGCCGCCGGCATCGAGGGCACGCTGATCCTGGTCGCCGCGGCGACGATCGGCTTCACGGCGATCGACCGCCTGCTGCACCCGTCCGCCGTCACCGACGTCGGGGTCGGCGTGGCGGTCTCGGTGCTCGCGTCGCTGCTCAACCTCGTGGTGGGGCGCCTGCTGGTCACCGCCGGCCGGCGCGACCGGTCGCTCACGCTCGAGGCGGACGGCAAGCACCTGCTGACCGACGTGTGGACGTCGGCCGGCGTCGTCGTCGGCGTCGCGCTCGTGGCGCTCACCGGGTGGCAGGCGCTCGACCCGCTCGTGGCGCTCGCCGTGGCGGTCAACATCGTCGTGGCGGGCGTGGGGCTGGTGCGCCGCTCCGCCGACGGCCTGATGGACCGGGCGCTCGACGGCGAGGAGCTGGCGGGCATCGAGCGCACCCTGCGCAGCTACACCTCGGACGACGTGCGCTTCCACGCGCTGCGCACCCGCCGCTCGGGCCAGCGGGCGTTCGTCTCGGTGCACGTCCTCGTGCCCGGTGCGTGGACGGTGCAGCGCGGGCACGACCTGGTCGAGGAGCTCGAGCGCGACCTGCGCCCGCCCCTCGAGCCCGTGACGATCACGACGCACCTCGAGCCGCTCGAGGACCCCGCGTCGTTCGCCGACGCGCAGCTGGACCGCAGCGACCGCGGGTGAGCGGAGGGGAAGCCTCCAGAACGACGAACGCCGCCCCGGCAGCCCGTCCTGCGGCGGACGGGCGTCGGAGCGGCGCGGCGTCGCGGGGTCCGCGGACGGACCCCGCCGCTCAGGCGGCGGAGCGGGAGGCCTCGAGGGCCTCGGCCACGGCCGGCACGAGGATCTCGCCGCCGCGGACGTTCACGCCGGACTGCAGGCCCGGGTCGGCCGCCAGGGCCTCGTCGACGCCGTTGGCGAGCGCCTTGACGTAGGGCAGGGTCGCGTTCGTCAGCGCGCGGGTCGACGTCGCGGGCACGGCGCCCGGCATGTTCGCCACGCAGTAGTGCAGGACGTCGTCGACGACGTAGGTCGGGTCGCCGTGCGTCGTCGGGGTCGACGTCTCGGCGCAGCCGCCCTGGTCGATCGCCACGTCGACGATGACCGCGTTCTTGCGCATGTCGGCGAGCATCTCGCGCGAGATGAGCTTCGGCGCCGCGGCGCCGGCGACGAGGACCGCGCCGATGACGACGTCGGCGTGGCTGACCTCCTCGCGGAGCGTCAGCGGGTCGCTCATGAGGACGCGCGCGCGGCCCTCGAAGTACTGCTCCAGCTCGATCAGGCGCGGGATGGAGCGCTCGAGGATCGTGACCTCGGCGCCCATGCCGACCGCCACGCGGGCGGCGTTCGTGCCGACGACGCCGCCGCCGATGACGACGACGCGCGCCGGGGCGACGCCCGGGACGCCGCCGATCAGCACGCCGCGGCCGCCGAGCGGGGCCTGCAGGAAGTACGCGCCGGCCTGCGCGGCCAGGCGGCCCGCGACCTCGGACATCGGGGCCAGGAGCGGCAGGCCGCCCTTCGGGCCGACGACCGTCTCGTACGCGATGGCGTTCGTGCCGTTGGCGACGAGCGCCTCCGTCAGCGGCGCGTCGGCGGCCAGGTGCAGGTACGTGAAGAGCGTGGCGTCCTTGTTCAGGAGCTCGTACTCGGGCTTGATCGGCTCCTTGACCTTCAGGAGCAGCTCGCTCTCGCCCCAAACGCTCTTCGCCTCGTCGACGATGCGGGCGCCCGAGGCGACGTACGCCTGGTCCGCGAAGCCCGAGCCCACGCCGGCACCGGCCTGGACGAGGACCTCGTGGCCGGCCTCGGTCAGCTCGAGCGCGCCCGCGGGCGTCAGGGCGACCCGGCGCTCGGCCGGCTTGATCTCGGTTACGACGCCAACGCGCATCAGATGGTCTCCGTGGTGGTGGGGGTGGTGGTGCCGGCGAGGCCCATGTGCTCGCCGGCGGCGGTCAGGATCCGGCGCAGGCCGTCGACGATCTCGTCGAGCAGCGCCGCGTCGGCGATGAGGGGCGGGGCGATCTGCAGGACGGAGTCGCCGCGGTCGTCGGCGCGGGCGATGATCCCGGCCTCGCGCATCGCCTTCGGCAGGAAGCCGCGCAGCAGGTCGTCGCGCTCGTCCTTGGAGAACGTGGCGTTCGCCTCGTCCTTCACGAGCTCGACGGCCCAGAAGAAGCCCTTGCCGCGGACGTCGCCGACGATCGGCAGGTCCAGCAGGGTCTCCATCCGCTCCTTCAGGTGCGGCTCGAGGGCGCGGACGTTCTCCAGGACGCCGTCGCGCTCGAAGATCTCGATGTTCTTCAGGGCCGCCGCCGCCATGACGGGGTGGCCGCCGAAGGTGATGCCGTGGCGCAGGACCGTCGAGGGGTCGAAGAGGCCCTCGGCGACCTTGTCGCTCACGAACACGGCGCCGCCGGGCACGTACGCGGAGGTGATGCCCTTCGCGGTCGTGACCATGTCGGGGACGACGCCCTCGTGCTCGATGCCGAGCCAGTTGCCCAGGCGGCCGAAGCCGCAGATCACGGCGTCGGCGACGAGCAGGATGCCGTGCTCGTCGGCGATCTCGCGCAGGCCCTTCCAGTAGCCCTCGGGCGGCGTCAGGCAGCCGCCGGCGTTCTGGACCGGCTCGGCGATGATGACCGCGACCTCGTCGGCGCCGGCGGCGGCGATCGCGTCGCGCACCTCCTGCAGCAGGCGGTCGCGGAAGGCCGCGTCGTCCTCGCCGTCGCGCTTGCCGCGGAAGGCGTTCGTGTTCGACACGTGCGTGACGTCGATCGGCGGGGTGCCGAAGCCGTCCTTGTAGCCCGGGACGCCGGTGAACGACAGGGCCCCGAGCGTGACGCCGTGGTACGCGTTCTTGCGGGCGATCGCCTTCAGGCGCTGGGGCTGGCCCTTCGCGCGGAAGTGCTCGACGGCCATCTTCCACATCGACTCGACGGACTCCGAGCCGCCGTTCGTGAAGAAGACGTGGTTCAGGTCGCCCGGGGCGCGCTCGGCGAGCGCCTCGGCCAGGCGGATGGCCGCGGGGTGCGCCGTGTTCCAGTTCGTGTTGAACGGCAGCGTGGAGAGCTGGCCGGCGATCGCGGCCGAGAACTCCTCGCCGTACGAGTAGCCGATCTGCGAGCAGAAGAGGCTCGACAGCGCGTCGATGTGGCGCTGGCCCGTGGTGTCGAAGACGTACGGGCCCTCGCCGCGCTCGAGCACGAGCAGGTCGGACGTCGCCGTACCCGAGGTCGGACCGCCGATGCCGTCCTGCTCCTCCTGGCCGCCGGCGGCGTCGCCGTAGGCGGCGGCCTGCTTCGTGAAGTGCAGGAGGAGGTGCTCCCGGGCGGAGCGCTGGAGCTCGTCGTGCTCCGTGGTGGGGATGGTGGCCATGGGTGCTCCTGGCGGCGCTAGTAGCGCATGCCGCCGGTGGTCGGGGTGGTGGACGTCCCGCTCCAGCGGGTCGTGACGATCTTCGTGCGGGTGTAGAAGCGGAAGCCGTCCTCGCCGTTGGCGTGCAGGTCGGCGTCGATGGAGTCCTTCCAGCCGCCGAAGGGCATCCACGCGATCGGGGCGGCGACGCCGACGTTGACGCCGAGCATGCCGCTCTCGGCGCGGTAGCGGAACTCGCGGGCGGCGCCGCCGGACTCGGTGAAGAGGATGGTCGAGTTGCCATAGCGCGACGCGTTCGTGAACGCGAGGGCCTCGTCCAGGTCCTTCGCGCGGACGACGGAGAGGACCGGCCCGAAGAGCTCCTCGGTGGCGACGCGGTGCCCCTGCGGCACGCCGTCGAGGATCGTCGGGCCCAGGTTGGCCTGGCCCTGCCCCGGGTCGGCGGTGCGGCCGTCGAGGACGACCTGGATGCCGTCGCGCTCGGCGGCGTCGATCTCGCCGACCAGCCGCGTGCGGGCGTCGGAGGAGACGACGGGGCAGACGTCGGTCTGCGGGTCGTCGCCGGGGCCCGAGCGCAGCGCGCGGGCGGCCTCGACGATGCGCTCCAGCTGCGCGTCCTGCTGCTCCTGCGTGCCGACGAGCACGGCGACGGAGCCGGCCATGCAACGCTGGCCCGCGGCGCCGAAGGCCGAGCCGATGATGCCGCCGGCCATCGTCTTCGGGTCGGCGTCGGGCAGGACGATGAACGCGTTCTTCGCGCCGCCGAGGGCCTGGACGCGCTTGCCGTGCTCCGTGGCACGGGTGGCGACGTAGCGGGCCGTCTTGGCCGCGCCGACGAACGAGACGGCGCCGATGCCGGGGTGCTCCAGGATGCCGTTGACGGCGTCGTGCGCGCCGTGGACCAGGTTGACCAGGCCCTTCGGGATCTCCTCGATGCCCTCGATCAGCTCGACGTAGCGCTCGGCGGTCAGCGGGACCTGCTCGGAGGGCTTGAGGACGAAGCCGTTGCCGGTCGCGAGCGCGAAGGGCAGGAACCACATCGGGATCATCGCCGGGAAGTTGAACGGCGTGATGGCGGCGACGACGCCGATGGGCTGGCGGAAGGACTCGACGTCCACGCCGGTGCCGATGCCCTCGAGGTTCTGGCCCTTGAGCAGGTGCGGGGCGGCCATCGCGGCCTCGACGGACTCGATGCCGCGGCCGACCTCGGCCGCCGCGTCGTCGAGCGTCTTGCCCATGTCCTGCGTGACCAGCGCGGCGAGCTCGTCGCGGTGCTGGTCGAGGACGTCGCGCAGGCGGTAGAGGGCGCGGGCGCGGACCTGCGGCGCGGTGCGGCGCCAGGCGACCTGGGCCTCGGCGGCGGCGCGGACGGCGGCGTCGACGTCCGCCTTCGAGCCCAGCGGCACGCGGGCGAGCAGCTCGCCGGTGGCGGGGTTGCGGTCGTCGAGGGTCTCGGACGCGCTCGACGGGGTCCACTGCCCGCCGATGTACTGCTGCAGCGTGCGGACGGCGGACGGGGCGACGGTGTCGGTCATGCGGCGGCGGTCTCCGGCGGTCGGGGGAACGGCGGCGCGCGGGGGCGCCGGACGGCGGCGGGCGAGGCGGCCCGCGTCCTGTCCAGCGTGCCCGAGGGGCGGGGGGCCGGGCCACCGGCAGGCCGTCGTGACTCGGCCCGGGCGGGTGGACGGACTGTCGCGCCCCCGCGGCCGTCGTCGCGGGGGACGGCGACGGACCGTCCGCTCAGCGCCGGAGCCCCTGCTCCCACAGGATCGGGTCGGCCGTGTCGGGCACCGGGGCGCCGAGCTCGGCCAGGACCGCGGCGAGCGCCTCCCGTCGGACCGCGCCGTACGTCAGCACGTGCGCGAGCACGCCGCCGTAGGTGAACGCCTGCGGCGGCTCGCAGAGGGCGTCGACGAACGCGTCGTCCCAGGCGCCGTCGTCGCGGATCCGGCGCGCGTGGGCGGCGAACGCCGGAGCGACCGCGTCGAACCGGGACAGGAGCGGCCCCTCGCGCGCCGGCTCCTCCTCCCCGGCGAGCGCCGCGGTCCACACCTCGAGCGTGCCGACGAGCCGCTCGGCCATCAGGCCGGCGGAGGGCTCGGGCCCCTCGAGGTCCATGACGACCAGCCCGGGGCGCAGCGGGCGCTCGCGGTCCGCCGGCCGCAGCGCCGCGGCGAGGGCCAGCAGGTCGCGGGAGCGCTCCAGGTGGTGGCGCAGGAGCCGCTCGGTCAGGTCGCCGACCGGGGCGGGCGCGCGGCGGGCCGCGGGCGAGGCGTCCCGGCCCCGCGGCAGCAGCAGGCCGGCCGGCGGGTGGAAGTGGATGCCGTTGGGCGCCGGCAGGTCGACGGGGGCGCCCACGCGGACGAAGGCCGTGGGCGTGCGGCCGTAGGCGCGGCCGAACGCGCGGGTGAACGCCGCCGCCGAGCCGTAGCCGGCGGGGCCCGCGACGTCGGCCACGGCGGCGCCGCCGCGCAGCTGCCACGCGGCGCGTTCGAGCAGCAGCCGGCGCCGCAGGGCGATCGGCGTCTCGCCGGTCGCCGCCGCGAGCAGCCGGTCGAGGTGATCGCGCGAGAACGCCGCGCGGCGCGCCAGCTCGACGCCGTCGGCGCGGTCGTCCAGGCTGGCCAGGACGAGGTCGAGGAGGTCGCGCAGCCGGTCCGCCACGGCCCCCATCCTGCCCGTCCGCGGTCGGCGGCGCTTGACCGTTTTCGACCTTCCGCTCGCCGCGGCCCGCGCCGCGCGCGACCCTCGGTCCATGCCCTCCTGGTCCGCCTTCGCCGCCGCCGCGCCCGCGCTCGCCGCCGACGCCCGCGAGCGCCTCGACGCCCACGTCCACAAGACCCTCGCCACCGTCCGGCGCGACGGGGCGCCGCGGATCTCGGGGACCGAGACGGTGTGGGCCGACGGCGAGCTGTGGATCGGCTCGATGTGGCGGGCGCGCAAGGCGCTCGACCTGCGCCGCGACCCGCGCTTCGCCCTGCACAGCGGCTCGGACGACCCGGCGCCGCCCGGCAGCGACGCGCCGGGATGGGTGGGCGACGCGAAGCTCGCGGGCGTGGCCGTCGAGGTCGAGGACCCCGCCGTGATCGCGCACGTCGTCCCGCACGCGCCGCCCGGGCCGTTGCACCTCTTCCGTCTGGAGGTGCGCGAGGTCTCGACGGTGCGGATGTCGGACGACGGGAAGGGGATCGTCGTCGCGTCGTGGACGGCGGAGCGCGGCGTGCGGACGCTCGCGCGGAGGTGAGCGCCGGCGGGGCCGGCGTCGCTCGGGGTCGGCCCGCCCGCCGCCGGGCTCAGCGTTGCGCGTCCGGCCCCACGTACGGCAGCGCGCGGAGCGCCAGGTGCAGCGTGAGCGTCTGCTCCGGGTCGCCCAGGTCGACGCCCAGCAGCTCCTCGATGCGGGTCAGGCGGTTGTAGAGCGCCTGGCGGTTGAGGTGCAGGGCGCGGGCCGCCTCGGCCTTGCGCCAGCCGCCGGAGCACAGCGCCTCGAGGGTCGGCAGCAGCTGGTGCTTGCGGCGGCGGTCGTGCTCGAGCAGCGGGCCCAGGCGGCGCAGCACGAAGGCGCGCAGCTCGCGGTCGTCGCGCCACCGCCACAAGAGGCGCTGCAGCTCGAGGTCGCGGACGTCGTGCCAGCGGGCGGCGGGCAGCGCGGCGGCGCTCGCGGCCGTCTCGGCGGTCAGGCGCAGCGCGGGGCCGATGCGCTCCCACTCCGCGGCGTCGCCGACCGCGATCCGCATCTCGCCGGCGCCCAGGCGGCGGTCCGCCGCCGTGCGGATCGCCTTCGCCACCAGGTCGGCCGTGCTCGCGCGGGCGTCGGCGTCGCGCAGGCCGACGAGCGCCAGCAGCTGGCCGGCGCGGTCGCGCTGACCGGCGAGCACGGTCAGGCCGTGCGCCTCGAGCTCGACGCCGGTGTCGCGCAGCACCAGGCTCCAGGACGCGCTGCCCGCGGCGGCGGTCGTCTCGGCCGCGACGGGCAGCAGCAGGCGGCCCGCCGGGCGGAAGCCGATCGAGCCGGCCTGCCGCTCGGCGTGCGCCCCGGGGGTGCGGCCCTCGGCCAGGTCGACGAGGAAGTTGCCGCGCTCGCGGGCGACCAGCTCCTCCTCCTGCCGCGCCCGCAGCAGCGCGAGGGCGACGATGCCAGCGGCGCGCTGCAGCGCGATCTCGGCGATCTCGTCCATGGGGCCGGCGACGGGCAGCACGAGCAGCCGCCCCGGGCTGCCGTGCGGGCCGAGCGGCACCGGGGCGGACAGGCCCGCCCGCCACGGCGCGCGCCCGGACGCGTGGCTGGACGCCTTCCACGCGTCGAGCGCGTCGACGCCGTCGGCGGGGGTGCCGGCGTGGAAGAGCAGGCGGCCGTCGCCGTCCTCGAGGAAGACGGGGTTGCCGATCGTCTCGGCCGTCGCGCGCAGCACCTCGGGGATGCCCTGGCCGTCGAGCAGCAGCTGCGTCAGGCGCTGCTGCACGTCGTCGCCGCGCCGCAGCATCGCGTAGTGGGCGTTGACGATCTCGGTGTGGATCGCCTCCGTCACGTGGACGAACGGCACCTCGCGCGTGAGCGCCACGAGCGGCACGCCGTGCTGCTGCGCCGCCTGGATCAGCGGCTCGGGGATCTCGCTGAACGTCATGCCCAGCTCGATGACGAGGGCCGCCAGGCCCAGGTCGGCGAGCCCGGCGACGAAGCGCCGCTGGTCGACCGCCCGGCGGCCGATGCCCATGCCGGTGGTCAGCAGCAGCTCGCCGCCGCGCAGCTGCGACGCGATGTACGAGACCTCGCCGGCGTGGACCCAGCGGATCGGCCGGTCCAGGTGCTCGGCGCCCGCGAGCACGTCGGGCAGGCCGCGGCGCAGGACGGGCAGGGCCAGGGCGTCGGCGACCGTGATCCGCGGCGAGGGCGGCGCCAGCGGCGCGGGCGGGGCGTGGAGGGAGCCGACGGTGGGCACCCGCACATGATGCCCGCATCAGGACCCGGCGTAAAGGGCAGAGCGTCCAGCCGGGGACCGCGGCGGCGCGACACGGTGTCGCCGGCCCGCGGACAGGCTGTCGCGCCCCGCGCGCCAGACGCAACGTCCCGACCGGCCAGCCGCAGGGCGGCCCCGTCGACCCGGGCGGGATGCCCACCGTCGTGACCGGGGGCGGGCGCCGCGCGGCCGCGCCCGTCCGCGGCGCGCCGGGGGCGTGGCGCCGCGCCGGCAGGGGGCGGTCGTCGCGGCCGCGGTACGGTCGCCCGATGAGCCGCGCCCTCGTCATCGTCGACATCCAGCGGGACTACTTCCCCGGCGGTGCCATGCCGCTCGAGGGGCCGGAGGAGGCCGCCGCCAACGCCGGCCGGGTCCTCAAGACCTTCCGGGCGGCCGGGGACCCGGTCCTCCACGTCCAGCACCTCAGCCCGGCCGGCGCCGGCTTCCTCGAGGAGGGCACGCCCGGCGTCGAGATCGCGGACGCGGTGCGACCGGCCGCGGGCGAGGTCGTGGTCCGCAAGGACGCGCCGAACGCGTTCCTGCGGACCGACCTGGAGCAGCGCCTGCGGGCGCTCGACATCGACGAGGTCGTCGTCGTGGGGATGATGACGAGCATGTGCGTCGACGCCACGACGCGCGCGGGTGCCGACCTGGGCTTCCGGATGACGCTGGTGCCGGACGCGTGCGCCGCGCCGGCCCTCGAGCACGACGGCCGGCGGGTCGCCGGGGCGGACGTGCACGCCGCCTTCGTCGCCGCGCTCGGCCAGGCCTACGCGACGGTCACGCCCGCCAGCGAGATCGCCTGACGGGGCGCGCCCGCGGTCGGGCGCCGGCGGACGCGGCGGGCCGGCGCCCCCTCACGACCGGGGCAGCAGCGCGTCCAGCAGGGGCCGCAGCGCCGCACGCGCCTCGTCGGCCGTCAGCGCTCCGGCGAGCCAGCGCTGGCTCAGGCCGTCGACCGCGCCCGTCAGCAGCTCGGCGACCTCGTCGGCGTCGACGTCGGCCGCCACCGAGCCGTCGGCGACGCCGCGCCGGACGCCCGCGGCGACCGTCGCCGTCCACGCGTCCGTCACGTCGCGCAGGTCGTCGCGCAGCGCCGGGTCGAACGCGGCCAGCGCGCCGACCTCGTTCCAGATGGCGTTGAGGTTGCGCACGCGCGGGTCGTCGTCGAACTCCGCCTCGAGCGCGTCGGTCAGGGCCTCGCGCCCCGACCGGCCGGCGGGCGGGCCCGGCAGGCGGGTGACGGACGGCGCCTGCTCGTTGGCGTGGTGCAGGGCGGCCGAGACGAGGCCTGCCGCGGACCCGAAGTGGTAGTAGACGAGCGCGGCGGTCGTGCCGGCGCGGCGCGCCACCGCCCGGGGCGAGAGGCCGCGCACGCCCTTCTCCGACACGAGCGCGGCCGTGGCGTCGAGCAGCGCGCGGCGGCCCTCGGGCTGGCGGGCGGTGCCGGGGTCGCTCACGGAGCCACCGTCGCGTCGACGGCCCGGGCGAGCAGCGCGCGCAACCGGTCGGCCGGCAGCAGGCCCCCGAGCCACCGCTCGACGAGCCCGTCGGCCAGGCCGACCAGGCCACGGGCCGCCAGCGCGGCGTCGTCCGGGCCGCCGACGGCGCCGCCCAGCGCGGCCACGACGGCGGCCTCGCGCCGCGCCGTGTCCGCCGCCAGGAGCGCGGCGAGCTCGGGGTCGAAGAGCGCCGACGCCGCCAGCTCGTTGCGCATCGCGGCCGCCGCGCGGCGCTCGGGGGCGTCGTCCACGCCGCCCGCCAGGAGCGCCAGCACGCGGTCGCGGGGCGACGGCCCGGACGGGGGCTCCGCGGCGGCGCCCACCACGCCGGACAGCGCGGCGCGCACGAGCCCGTCGCGGTTGCCGAAGTAGTGGTAGACGAGCGGGGTCGACACCCCGGCCGCGGCCGCCACCGCCTGCACCCGCACCTCGCGCACGCCGCCGCGGCGGATGACCGCGGTGGCGGCCGCGAGGATGCGCTCCCGCGGGGGCGCGTCGGGCGCGGCCGAGGGCGCAGGGGAGGGGCCGGCGATCACCCGGCGAGCGTAGCCGGGCCGCCGTCCGGCGGGCGCCCGCGGCGCGCGGCGACCGCCGCGGGGGCGTCATCCCGCGTCAGCGGGTGGTGCGCCCCGTTCCGCGCCGCACGGTCGGCACGGGGGCGAGGAGCGCGACGAGCGCCACGACGACGAGCGGCAGGGCCCGCTCGACGCTCGACAGGACGGCGACGGCGGCGACGGCGACGAGCGCGACGGCGGCGGCGATCAGACGGAGGGTGGAGGGCACGGGGCGGATCCTTCCTCGCGGACGGGTGGGAGCGACCGTATCGCGGCCCGCGCGAGGACGGAAGGGCCCGGCGGTCACCAGGCGGCGTCCGCCGCCCCGCGCGAGAGGGTGGGGCGGCCGCCGCCGTCGAGCGGCAGGCGCGCCGTCACGTCGAAGTCGTCCGGCGCGCCGTCCCGCCCGGAGCGTCCCAGCCGGATGTGCACGACGACCCGGCCCGTCGCGCGCTCGTAGCCCGCCAGCGTCATGTCCTCCACGTACGCGAAGCGCGGGGCGCGGCGGGCCGCACGGACGATCGTGCGCGCCGTGGCGGCGCGGCCTCCCACCCGTAGCGCGCGGGCGCGGCCGTCGACCCCCAGCGCCGCCAGGACCGGCCCCCGCGGCACCAGGCCCTCCGGCCGCAGGTCGGCGTAGCCCAGCCAGCCGCGCCCGTCGGGCAGGCCCAGCGCGGGGACGAAGCGGAATCGCTGCGGTCGGCGGGGCACGTCCACGTGCAGGTCGCGCCGCGTGACCCGGATCCGGGGCAGGGCGGTCACGCGGGCGCTGCCGTCGGCCGCGACGGTCAGCAGCCGCGGCCCCGACTCGTGGGTGTCCAGCCGGATGCGGCCCGCACGCCGCCGCATGGTGGTCCGGAACCCGTAGCGGTAGCCCACCGCGCCGGACGGGCCGCCGACGAGCCCCATGGTGACGGGCAGCCCGGCGGCCGCCGCGCGCGTGACCCCGGCGACGGTCCGCGGCGCGGGGCCCTCCAGGTGGGTCGCCGCCACGCGCGGGTCGCTGTGGATGCCGCGGATCAGGCGGCCCCAGGCGCTCCTCGGCCGCACCCACGTGGGGACCGGCGTGTCGCCGATGCCCGCGAACACGTACTCCGCCGGGAGCAGCGACAGGACCGACGAGCTGACGAGCGCGCCCCCGGGCACCCCGACCGCCTCGCCGGCCGGTCCCGGCAGCTCGGCGCACGCGGCGGTCGCGATCGGGCACCGCAGCGCCGTCCACGAGAGCGTGCCGTCGCGGGCCTCGGGCGCGTCCGCGGCGACACCGGGCGGCGGCACCACGCGCGGCGCGTTGCCCACCAGCACCTCGGTGCCGTCGACGGACCAGGAGACGTGCGACCACGGCGGCGCGACCGTGACGCCAGGGGGCGTGGCCAGCGGCCGCGCGGGCCCGCCGGCGGTCGGCACGAGCAGGGCGATGCCGTCGTCGTCGTCCTGCTCGGGCAGGAGGACGAGGAGGCGGCCGTCGGGCGAGGGCACCACGCCGCCCGGGCGCCCGGCGAAGGACAGCGGCGGCAGCGTCCGCGTGGCGCCGGCCGGGGTCGACACGGCGATGAGCACGGTGCTGAGCTCGGTCGGGTCGCCGGGCTCGGTGACGCGCAGCTGCGCGACGTCGGCGTGCGCTGGCGTCGCGAGGGCGGCGACGGCGGCCGTCGCGATCAGGACGGTGGCGGCTGCGGGCGCGGGAACGGGGCGCCGACGGACGCGGACGGGGCGGGGCATGCGGCTCCTGGCGGTGCGGGGCGCCGCGGCGCGGCGGGGACGCCCTGCACCGTACACCGGCATCGGTCGCCGCTCGCGGCCGTCCGCGAGCGGCGCGTCCGCCGCGAGCCCCGCTCAGGCCCGCGGCTGCTGCTGGGTGATGCAGTGGATGCCGCCGCCGCGCGCGAAGAGCGGGCGGGCGTCGACCAGGACGACCTCGCGGCCCGGGTAGGCGCGCTCCATGATCGCCTTCGCGCGCTCGTCGGCCTCGGGCTCGCCGAAGGCGCACAAGATCACGCCGCCGTTGACGACGAGGTGGTTGATGTAGCTGTAGTCGACCGGCCCCTCCTCGTCCTCGAGCAGCGCGGGGGCGGGAACGGGGATCACCTCGAGCCGGCGGCCGCGCGCGTCCGTCGTGTCCGCCAGGAGCGCCATGACCTCGCGGCTGACCGCGTGGTCGGGGTGGCGGGGGTCCTGCTGGTCGTGGACGAGGACGACGCCGGGCGACGCGAACGTGGCGACGATGTCGACGTGCCCGCGGGTGCCGAACTCCTCGTAGTCGCGGGTCAGCCCGCGCGGCACCCAGACGACCTTCCGGGCGCCGAGCGTGCGGCGCAGCTCGTCCTCGACGCGCGCGGCGTCCCAGCCCGGGTTGCGGCCCTCGTCGAGCTGGACGGTGCGGGTGACGAGGATCGTGCCCTCGCCGTCGACGTGGATGCCGCCGCCCTCGTTGACCATCTCGGTGGTCACCCGGGTCGCGCCGGCGCGCTCGGCCACGGCCGCCGCCACGCGGGCGTCGCGCTCCCAGGACGCCCACGCCTGGGCACCCCAGCCGTTGAACACCCAGTCCACCGCGCCGAGCTCGCCGCCGTCGCCCAGGACGAACGTCGGGCCCATGTCGCGGATCCACGCGTCGTCGAGCGGCTGCACGACCAGCTCGACGGCGTCGCCCAGCCGCGCCGCCGCCAGCTCGGCCGCGGCGGGGTCGACGACCATCGTCACCGGCTCGAAGCGCGCGACGGCGCGGGCGACCGCCGCCCAGGCGTCGCGGGCCTCCTCGGCGTCCGCCTCCGTCTCGCCGAGCGTGTAGCCCGACGACGGCCACGCCATCCAGGTGCGCTCGTGCGGCGCCCACTCCGCGGGCATCCGCCAGGCGGGCGCGCCCGCCGGCCCGGCGCTCACCCCTGCGCCGCCTTCCCGGCGGGCTGGGCCACGGGCGCCGTCAGCGGGCCGTACGTGTCCGGGCGGCGGGTCCCGAGGAACGGGAACAGGTCGAGCCAGTCGCGGCGCTGGTCCAGGTCCAGGTCGGCGACCAGGACGGCGGCCTCGTCGCGCGGCGCCTGCACGAGCACGCGGCCGTACGGGTCCGAGACGAACGACGAGCCGTAGAAGACGTTGCCGGTGACGGTGCCGTCCGCGTGCGTGACGCGCTCGTCGCCGATGCGGTTGACGACGACCATGAACGTGCCGTTGCTGATGCCGTTGGCGACGATGACCTGCTGCCACAGCGGCTGCGTGTCGAAGTCGGGATGGTCGGGCTCGGAGCCGATGGCCGTGGGGTAGACGACGATCTCGGCGCCCTGCAGCGAATACGCGCGCGCGACCTCGGGGAACCACTGGTCCCAGCAGGTCGGCAGCCCGACGTGGGCGTCCGAGAGCTCCTGCCCGAGCTCGACGACCGGGTACGGGTTGCCGTCGTCGGCGGTCCCCGGGCGGAAGTACTCGTCCTCGTAGTAGCCGGCCGTGACGGGGATGTGCAGCTTGCGCGTGCGGGCGAGCAGCTCGCCGGCGGGCGAGACGAGGAACGCGGTGTTGAAGCCGCGGCTGTCCTCGCCCGGCGCCTTCTCGAAGACGGAGGCGTGCACGTGCACGCCGTGCTTCTGCGCCGCCTCGACGGCGAACCGGTGCGTCGGGCCGCCGGGCAGGTCCTCGGCCGTGGCGTCCGGCGCGCCCTCGGGCCGGACGTCGGCGAAGTAGCGCGTCATCGTCAGCTCCTGCAGGAAGACGACCTTGGCGCCGGCCTCGGCGGCCAGGCGGATGCCCTCGTCGAGCGCGGCGCGGTGCTCGGCGGCGTCCTCGTGCCAGGCCACCTGCACCGCGCCGACCCGCAGCGGGGGGCGCTGGGGCTCGTGGACGCGGGCCAGGGACGGCGGCAGGGCGGGAGCGGTGATGACGCGCATGGTTGAAAAAGCGTAAGGCCACGTGTGCGCCACGTCCAGAACCTGCGACAGGACGTCCGTCCGCCCGGCCCCGCGGCGACGCGGTGTCGCAGGTTGGACAGACGGGCTGTCGCGCCGGATACCGTTCGGCCGCGATGAGCCCCTGGCCGCGCACCCCGCCGACCGCCGCCCACCGGGCGGCCTACGCCGACGCGGTCCGCGGGTCGTTCTGGCTCGACCCGGCGTCCGGCGTCGAGCTGCCGGACCCGCAGCCGGCGCTCCGCGGCGAGACGACGGCCGACCTGTGCGTCGTCGGCGGCGGCTTCACCGGCCTGTGGGCGGCGCTGCACGCCAAGCGCGACGACCCCGACCGCGACGTCGTGCTGCTCGAGGGCGAGACCTGCGGCTTCGGCGGATCGGGCCGCAACGGCGGGTTCTGCGTCGCCTCGCTCACCCACGGCCTGGGCAACGGCGAGGCGCGCTTCGCCGACGAGCTCGCCGCCCTCGAGCGGCTGGGCCTGGAGAACCACGCCGGCCTGTGCGCCGACGTCGAGCGGCTGGGCATCGACTGCGAGCTCGAGCACACCGGCGAGCTGACCGCCGCGATCGAGCCGGGGCACGACGACGAGCTGGAGGAGGAGGCCGCGCTCCTGCGGCGCTTCGGCCACGAGGCCGTCGTCCTGGACCGCGACGCCATGCGCGCGCAGGTCCGCTCCGAGATCTTCCACGGCGGCGTCTGGGACCGCACCGGCGCGTCGCTCGTCCACCCCGGCAAGCTCGCGCTCGGCCTGCGCCGCGCTGCGCTCGACGCGGGCGTCCGCATCCACGAGCACACCGCCGCGCACGACCTGCGCGAGACCGCCGACGGCGTCGAGATCCTCTGCGCGCAGGGCCGCGTCCGCGCGCGCCGCGCCGTCCTGGGGACGAACGCGTTCCCGCCGCTGCTGCGCGAGATCCGCCGCTACGTCGTGCCCGTCTACGACTACGTGCTGATGACGGAGCCGCTCACCCCCGAGCAGCGCGCGAGCATCGGCTGGGAGGCGCGGCAGGGGATCGGCGACTGGGCCAACCAGTTCCACTACTACCGCCTGACCGCGGACGACCGCATCCTGTGGGGCGGCTACGACGCCGTCTACCGCTGGAACGGCCCCGTCGGCCCGCAGCACGACGACCACGACGAGACCTTCGGCCGCCTCTCGCAGCACTTCTTCACCCAGTTCCCGCAGCTCGAGGGCGTGCGCTTCAGCCACCGCTGGGGCGGCGCCATCGACACCTGCAGCCGCTTCTCCGTCTTCTTCGGCACCGCCTGCTCCGGACGCGTGGCGTACGCCGCGGGCTACACGGGCCTGGGCGTGGGGGCCACCCGCTTCGGCGCCCGCGTGGCGCTCGACCTGGCGGACGGGCGCGACACCGAGGCCACCCGGCTGCGGTACGTGCGGACGAAGCCGCTGCCGTTCCCGCCCGAGCCGCTGCGCTCCGTCGGCATCGGGCTGACGCGCAACCGGCTGGCCGCCGCCGACCGCAACGGTGGCCGCCGCGGCCTGTGGCTGCGCACGCTCGACCGGCTCGGCCTGGGCTTCGACTCCTGACCGACGCGCCGCGCGGCGCCCGCCCGCGCGCCCCCCTGCCGCCGCGCGGACGACCCGCACGCCCACGACCCCTTCCGGAGACCCCGTGACCCCCGACCGCCTGACCGCGCTGGCCCTCGACCCCGCCGCGGTGCCCCTCGAGGCCGCGCCGCTCGACCCGGCGCAGGTGCTCGCCGGCGACCCGCAGGTCGCCTACGCCGAGCTGGACCGCGCCGAGGTCGGCGGGGTGGTCGTCGAGCGCGGCGTGTGGCAGCACACGCCCGGCGTCTCGACCGACGTCGAGGCGGACGAGCTCTTCGTCGTCCTCTCCGGCCGCGCCACGGTCGAGGTCGAGGGCGGCCCCACGTTCGAGCTGGTGCCCGGGACGCTCGGCCTGCTCCGGGCCGGCGACCGCACCGTCTGGCGCGTCCACGAGACGCTGCGCAAGGTGTACCAGGCGACCGTGCCCGCCTAGCCGACGAGTCGGCGCGAACGCCTCGCCCGCGCGGGCAGGGCGTCGATGATGGCGCCATCAGGGACGACGGTGTGTCGCACCTTGCCACCCGCGCCGTCGGGACCGGAGTACGGTGCCTCCGTGATCGTCGTCACCCAAGCGCCGCCGCGGCTCCGCGGCGCGCGACCGCACCGCTGCGCGGCCGCCCGTCGTCGGCCCGCGCCGGCGCGCCGACCCGGCCGCGCGACGGAGCGTCGCCCCGCGCCGCGCAGCCTGGGACGCCCTGTCCGGCCCGCGACCGCGAACCGCCCGGCTCGGGCGCCGGCGGCGTCCAGTCGGGCCGCCGTCGGTTTATCCGCATGGCCGGTCGCGGCCGCCGCGGGGCGCTTCATGCTCCCGGTGTCCGCACAAGCGACCGGCCCCACCCGCCGAGGAGGTCACATGACGACGGTCCCCGAGACCAGCGAAGCGAGCAACGTCACCGGCACGGCCACGCCCGAGGAGCGCGACATCTGCCTCGAGCGCGTCCACAAGCGCTACGGCGATCACGTCGTGATCGGCGACCTCTCGCTCGTCATCGAGCAGGGCAAGTTCTACGCGCTGCTGGGGCCGTCCGGCTGCGGCAAGACGACGACGCTGCGCATGATCGGCGGCTTCGAGCTGCCGACGACCGGCCGGGTGCTGCTCGCCGGCAAGGACGTCACGCAGCTGCCGCCGCACAAGCGCGAGGTCAACACGGTCTTCCAGTCCTACGCGCTCTTCCCGCACCTGACGGTCGAGAAGAACGTCGCGTTCGGCCTGGAGCGCCGCGGCGTCGACAAGCACGAGACCCGCAAGCGCGCGGCCGAGATGCTCGAGCTCGTGCAGCTCGGCCACCTGGCCAAGCGCAAGCCCGGCCAGCTCTCCGGCGGTCAGGCCCAGCGCGTCGCGCTCGCCCGGGCCCTGGTCAACCGCCCCCGCGCCCTGCTCCTCGACGAGCCGCTCGGCGCCCTCGACCTGCGCCTGCGCCGCCAGCTCCAGGACGAGCTCAAGCGCATCCAGCAGGACATCGGCATCACCTTCGTGCACGTCACGCACGACCAGGAGGAGGCCATGAGCATGGCCGACACCATCGCCGTGATGAACAAGGGCGCCATCGAGCAGGCCGGCTCCGCGGAGGACCTGTACGAGCGGCCCGAGACGCCGTTCGTCGCCAACTTCCTGGGCACCTCGAACCTGATCGGCGTCGACGTCGACGCGGCCGGCGACGGCGAGTGGGCCACGGCCCGCACGAACGACGGCCACGCGCTGCGCCTGCTGCGCAACCGCATGTGGAACCTGAAGGGCGGTCAGCCGGTCAGCGTCGGCGTGCGCCCCGAGAAGGTGCGTCTGTGGGGCCCCGACCAGACGCCGCCCGAGACGGACAACGTCCTGCCGGCCAAGGTCCTGCAGGCGACGTTCCTCGGCGTCTCGCTCCAGTACCACCTGCGCACCGCGGGCGGCCAGGACCTGACGGTCATCGAGCCCAACCTCGTCGGCAACTCGGCCGGCACGTTCGGCCCGGGCCGCGACGTCCAGGTGTCCTGGGACGCGCGCCAGACGTTCGTCGTCGAGGGGGAGACCGAAGGTGCGTGAGGACCGGGCCCGCGCCGAGCGCGCGCTCGAGGAGACGCTGGACGCCGCGCTGTCGGCGCGCAGCTCCCGCCGCGCGTTCCTCGGCCGCTCCGCCGGCGCCATGCTGATGGCCGGGGGCCTCGGGTCGGTCCTCTCCGCCTGCGGCATCACCGGCACCGCCACGAAGAACGTCCAGGCCCTGCAGGCCGAGGCCGCCCGGGTCCACCACCCGAAGGTGCCGATCGGCAGCTGGACGTTCTCGAACTGGCCGCTCTACATGGACAAGAGCGTCCTGAAGGCCTTCGACAAGAAGTACGGCGGCAAGGTCAAGTACGTCGAGGAGATCAACGACAACAACGAGTTCTTCGGCAAGGTCCGCCAGCAGCTGACGCAGGGCCGCGACATCGGCCGCGACATCGTCGTCCTCACCGACCCGATGGCGGCCAAGTGGGTGCGCTCCGGGTTCGTCTCGCCGTACGACAAGAAGAACGTCCCCAACGCGAAGAACCTCGTCCCCAACCTGCGGTCGATCGGCTACGACCCCAAGCGCCAGTTCACGCTGCCCTTCCAGTCGGGCGCCGTCTCCCTGGGCTACGACATCCGGGCGACGGGCGGCGAGATCCGCTCGATCAAGGAGCTCTTCGACCCGAAGCACAAGGGCCGCGTCACGATGCTGACCGAGCCCTACGACAGTGCGTCGACCGTGCTGATCATGCAGGGCAAGGACCCGGCGAAGGCGACCCTCGACGACATGCTCGGGGCGATCGACTTCATCGCCGAGCAGAACGCGAAGGGCCAGTTCCGCCGCTTCACCGGCAACGACTTCACGACGGACCTGACGAAGGGCAACGTCTCGATCGTGCTCGCCTACTCCGGCGACATGGTCCAGCTGCAGGCCGACAACCCCAACCTGCGCTTCGCGTACGCGGAGGAGGGCTGCATCACGTTCACCGACAACCTGATGCTGCCGGCCGAGGTCGCGCACCCGTACGCGGCCGAGACGATGTTCAACTTCCTGTACGAGCCGGAGAACGCCGCGAAGCTCTGCGCGTACATCAACTACATCAGCCCGGTCGACGGCATCCGGCCGATCCTCGAGAAGAGCGATCCCGAGATCGCCGAGAACGAGCTGATCTTCCCGCCGGACGACGTCCGCAAGCGGCTCAAGCTCTACCCGTCCCTCTCGACCAGCGAGGAACAGCAGATGTACGAAGCCATGGCCAAGGTCACGGGGGGCTGATCCGATGTCCCTCGCACTGCGCCGCAAGCTCACCCCCTGGTGGTTCGCCCTGCCGGGGCTGATCTGGCTCGTCGTCTTCTTCGCGATCCCGATCTTCAACCAGATCAGCGTCTCGCTCATGTCGGGCGACCCCGAGGTCGGCTTCGACCTGACGTGGTCGTTCCACACGTACTGGGACGCGATCCGCGACTACCACACGCAGTTCCTGCGCTCGATCGGCTACGCCGGCGTGGCGACGATCATCGACCTGGTCATCGCCTTCCCGCTCGCGTACTTCATCGCCTACAAGGCGGGCCGCTTCAAGTCGCTGCTGCTCCTGCTGGTGATCCTGCCGTTCTTCGTCTCGCAGGTCATGCGCACCGCGTCGTGGCAGCTCATCCTCAACGACGAGGGCTGGGCGGTCGCCCGCATGCAGGACGTCGGGATCGTCGGCAGCGACGGGCACTTCCTCGCCACCGGCAAGGCCGTCGTCTTCGGCATCGCCTACAACTTCCTGCCGTTCATGGTCCTGCCGCTCTACGCGACGCTGGACCGCATCGACCGCCGCCTGATCGAGGCCGCGAGCGACCTGTACTGCAGCCGCGCGACGGCGTTCCGCAAGGTGACGCTGCCGCTCGCGGTGCCGGGGATCTTCGCGGGCTCGCTGCTCGTCTTCATCCCGGCGTGCGGCGACTACATCAACTCGTCGATCCTGGGGTCGTCGAACACGACGATGATCGGCAACGTCATCCAGTCGAAGTTCCTCAACGTCCTGGACTACCCGTCCGCGGCGGCGCTGAGCTTCATCCTCATGGGCGTGATCCTGCTGGGCATCGCCCTCTACGGTCGCGTGCTCGGCACGAAGACCCTGACGGAGCTGGCGGGGTGATGCGCGTGCCGTCTTCGTACCGAGCACTGGAGGACATCGTGCCCACCCACCCCAAGACCCTGACGGAGCTGGCGGGGTAGGGCATGTCCACCGAAGCGCTCCCCACCAAGCCGACCGACCCGGTGACGCCGCACGTCCCGGGCGTCGAGCCCTCCGCCACCCCGCGCTCGCCGCGCGGGGACACCGGCCGCGGCCGCACCACGCTGCTCGGCATCTGGTCCGCGCTCGCGCTGCTGTTCCTGCTGCTGCCGATCGCGTTCATGATCGTCTTCTCGTTCAACGACAACAAGGGACGGTTCAACTTCGAGTGGCAGGGCTTCACGCTGAAGCACTGGGCCCACCCGTTCCAGAACCCGGACCTGGCGAAGGCGCTCCAGAACTCCCTCGAGATCGCCGTCCTGACGACGATCTTCGCGACGCTGCTCGGCACGCTCCTGGCCGTCGCGCTCGTCCGCTACAAGTTCCGCGGCCGCGGCCCGGCGGACTTCTTCGTGTTCCTGCCGATGGCCTCGCCCGAGGTCGTCATGGGCGCCTCGCTCCTGGCGATGTTCCTCGTGCTCGGCATCGGCACCGGGTTCGTCACGATCCTGCTGGCGCACATCATGTTCTCGATCTCGTACGTGGTCGTGACCGTGAAGGCGCGGCTGGAGGGCATGGACCCGCACGTGGAGGAGGCCGCCCGCGACCTGGGGGCCAACGAGATGACGACGTTCTTCCGCGTCACCCTGCCGATGATCGCCCCGGGCGTCGCGGCGGCGGCGGTCTTGGCGTTCGCGCTCTCGATCGACGACTACGTCATCACGAGCTTCAACGCCGGTCAGACGCAGACGTTCCCGCTGTTCATCTTCGGCGCCACCCGCCAGGGCGTCCCGCCGCAGGTGAACGTGCTCTCGACGATGCTGCTGCTGCTCGTCCTGGCGCTCATGGTGGTCAACGTCATCGTGCAGAAGCGCCTGTCGCTGCGGGACCGCGGCGACGAGGGCTAGGTCCGCGCGGCACCGACGACGCACCGACGGGCGGCCCTGGGGCCGCCCGTCGTCGTCCGGGCCCGTCAGGCGCCCGCGGGGACCGCGACGACCTTGCCGGACAGGGTCCCGGCGGCCGCCCGGGCGTGGACCGCCGGCAGCTCGGCCAGCGGCACGCGCTCGGCGACCTCGACCCGCAGCGCGCCGCGGTCGACCATGGCGACCAGACGGGAGAGCTGCGCGGCGTCGCTGCGCACGAAGACGCCGACCGCGCGCACCCCGCGCGCCTCGTCGGCCGGGGTGGGGACCGTCGGGACGGTGTTGACGACGACGCCGCCGTCGCGGACCAGGTCGGCGAGCGCCGCCAGCTCCTCGGGGGCGATCCGCGCCAGGTTGAGCAGCACGTCGACCGGCTCGGCCGTCGTCACGGCGCCCGCCGTGTGGTCGACGATCTCGTCGGCCCCGGCCGCCCGGACGCGCTCGGCGCTGCGCGGGCTGGCGGTCGCGACGACGTGCGCGCCCGCGTCCTTGGCCAGCTGCACCGCGTAGCCGCCGACGGCCCCGCCGGCACCGTTGACCAGGACGCGCTGCCCGGCCCGCAGCCCGGCGTCGTCGAACAGCGCCTGCCAGGCGGTCAGGCCGACCATCGGCAGCGCCGCGGCGTCCGCCAGCGGGATGCTCGTGGGCGCCGGGACCAGGACCTCGGCGGGCGCGAGGACGTGCTCGGCCGCCGCGCCCTCGGCGGTCATCGGCAGGAACCCGACGACGGCGTCGCCGACGGCGAGGCCCGTCACGTCGGCGCCGACCGCGTCGACGGTGCCGGACACGTCGATGCCCGGCGTGTGCGGGAGCGCGACGGGGAACACCTCGCGCAGCCAGCCGCCGCGGATGCCGTCGTCGACGGGGTTGAACGCGGCGCCGGCCACGCGGACGCGCACCTGGCCGGGGCCGGGGACGGGCAGCGCGACGTCGTCGAGGCGGAGGACGTCGGCGTCGCCGAACTGGTGGAAGCGGAGGGCCTTCATGGGGTGCCTGCCTTGCGGTGGAGGTGGAGACTGCTTCGAGTTCGAAGCGCCTGCGGCAACCGTAGCAGCGATTCGAATTCGAAGCAAGTAGATCGAATTCGAAGCACGTAGACTTCCCCGCATGGACGACTCGACCCCGCGGCTCGACGCGACCCAGCTCGGCGTCTACCTCGCCCTGGTCGAGGTCGTCGACCTGCTCCGCCACGCCGTCGACCAGCAGCTGCGCGAGGCCGGCGACCTGAGCTACGTCCAGTTCCAGCTGCTCGCGCGGCTGAACGCGTCGCCCGGGGGCAGCGCCCGGATGACAGACCTGGCCGACGGCGTCGTCTACAGCCGCAGCGGCCTGACGTACCAGGCCGGCCTGCTCGAGAAGGCCGGCCTGGTGACGCGCGCGCCGTCGCCCGACGACGAGCGCGGGGTGACGGTGACCATCACGGACGCCGGCCGCGAGCGGGTGGGGGCGGTGCTGCCCGGCCACGCCGAGGTCATCCTGCGGATGCTGTTCGAGCCGCTCTCGCCGACCGACGCCGAGACGCTGGCCGGGCTGCTCGAGCCCGTGCGCGCCCACATGCGCGCCACGCCGCCCCGCTCGGCGGCGACGCGGCGCCGCCGGCGCTAGGGCCGTCCGCGCGGCGCCCTTCGGCCGCCGCGTGCGGCCGCGCGTCGCCCGGCGGACAGACCCGCGGCCCGCGCGTTCGCCCGCGTGGACGGTGGTGTCCACGCGGGCGAACGCCCCGGCGTGGACCTCGTACAACCGGAGTCCCCGACGGGCGCCGCGGGGGGCGATGCTCCGCCTGTGACCGATCGACCCTCGCGCATCGTCGCCCTCGGTGGAGGCGGGTTCTCCATGGAGCCCAAGAACCCGTTGATGGACGACTACGTGCTGGAGCTCTCCGGCGCGGACCGTCCGCGGATCTGCTTCCTGCCGACCGCCTCGGGCGACGCCGACCACTACGTCGTCCGCTTCTACCGGCGGTTCGGCTCGGGGCGCGCGGAACCCTCGCACGTCTCGCTCTTCCGGCGCGACACGAGCGCCGGCTCGGTGGAGGGCGACCTGGAGGCCCACCTGCTCAGCCAGGACGTCATCTACGTCGGCGGCGGCTCGCTCAAGAGCCTGCTGGGGGCGTGGCGCGCCCACGGCCTGGACCGCACGCTGCGCCGGGCGTGGCAGCGGGGCGTCGTGCTCTGCGGGCTGTCCGCCGGGTCGCTCTGCTGGTTCGCCGACGCCGTCACCGCCTTCCACGGCCCCAGCGAGCGGGTCAAGGGGCTGGGCCTGCTGCCCTACTCCAACTGCGTGCACTACGACGGCGAGCCGGAGCGCCGCGGCGCGTACCGCGGGATGGTCGCCACGGGCCTGCGCGCCGGCTTCGGGGTCGACGACGGGGCGGCCCTGAGCTTCGTCGGCGACCGCCTGGACGAGGTCGTGACCTCGAAGCCGCGCGCCACCGCGTACGAGGTGCGGCTGGGGGCCCACGGCCAGGTCCACGAGCGCCGGATGGACGCGCGATACCTGGGGGCGCCGGACGCCGGCCGCGCGGCGCCGCCCCTGCCCGCCGAGGCGGCGGCCGTGCCGTCGGCCGAGGACGGCGACGGCGGCGACGTGGTGCCGTTCGCGGACGACGACGGCCGACGGCCGGCGACCGGCGCCCGGCTGCCCCCGCGGCACGGCGCCGACCGGGCCGTGGCGGCGTGAGCGCCGGCGGCCCCGTCTTCTGCATGGGCGGCGGCGGCTTCACGATGGAGCCGGGGCGTCCGGAGCTGGACGCGTACATCCTGTCGCTCGCGCCGGTCGCCCGCCCGCGGATCCTCTTCCTGCCGACGGCCAGCGGCGACCCGCAGGATCAGATCGTGCGGTTCGGTCGCGTCTTCGGCGCGTGGCCGTGCCGCCCGCGGATCCTGTCGCTCTTCCACCTGGAGGAGCTCGGCGAGCCGCTCGACCGCCTGATCCTGGGGCAGGACATCGTCTACGCGGGCGGCGGGTCGATGCGCAACCTGCTCGCGCTCTGGCGGGCGCACGGGGTCGCGGACCTGCTGCTCGAGGCCAACCGGCGCGGCACCGTCCTGGCCGGGCTGAGCGCCGGCGCGATGTGCTGGATGCAGGGCGGGGTGTCGAAGTCGACCGGCCGGCCCGAGCCGATCGACGGGCTGGGCCTGATCGCGGGCTCGCTCAGCGTGCACGCGCGCCAGCACCCCGACCGCGGCGACGTCTACCGCGAGGCGGTGCGCGCGGGCCGGCTCCCCGACGGCTGGACCGCCGACGACTACGCGGGCCTGCTGTTCGTGGACGGGCGGCTGGAGGAGGCCGTCGCCAGTCGCGACGGCGCGGGCGTCACGCGCGTGCAGCGCCGGCGCGACGGCCGGCTGGTGGAGACGCCGGTGCCGGTGCGCCGGCTGGAGCCGGTGACGGACGAGCACGTCGAGGACGCGCTGGCCCGCCACACGGGGGAGCACGCCGCGCCGATGGACGTGCGCGACGAGCTGCGCCTGGTCCGCCGGATGCGTGGCCGGGCGCAGGCGGGACGGCCGCGGACCCGGCGCTGACGCCGGGCCGGGCCGCCGCGGCGGCGGCTAGCGGCGGGCGCCGCGGACGAGCTGCACCGCGGCGTCGATGCGCTCGAGCACGACCTTCGGGTCGAGCGCGACGACCTCGGGCGCGGCCGGCGCGGCCGGGGTCGCCTCGGCGGCGGGCGCCTCGGCGGCCTGCTCGGCGGGCGCGTCCGCCGTCTCGGTCGCCTTCGCCTTGCCGCGGCCCTTGCCGCCGCGGGAGCGGCTGCGGGAGCGCTTCGGGGCCTCGGTCGTCTCGGCGACCTCGGCCACCTCGGCGGTGGACTCGGCGACCGCCGCCTCGTCGGTCTTCGCGGCCTCGGCCGGCGCGTCGTCGGCCGGCTTCGCGCCGCCCCGCGTGCGCTTGCGCTTCGGGGCCTCGGCGGCCTTCGCGTCGTCCGTCTTCGCGGCGGGCGCGTCGGTCTTCGCCGTCGCCGAGGCGTCGGCCTTGGCGCCGCTGCGGCGCCGGCGGGCCGGCTTCTTCTTGCCGGTGGCGACGTCGAGCCAGTCGTCGCCGAGCTCGACCTTGGCGCGGTCGCCGGTGCCGGAGACGGTGACGGGCACCTTCGCGCCCTCGATCGTCTCGCGCACGTCGGCGGGCACGGTCACGCGCTTCGTGACCTCGCGGCCGCCGTCGAGCTGCAGCCGCACCTGACGCTCCGTGGCGCGGAGGACCGTGGCGGTGGTGGTCTCGGGCGTAGCGTCGGCAGCCATGGGCCGTCCCATGCTACGCGGCGGGCGGCCCGGGCGTCCCCACCTCGGGCGCCGGCGCCGCCCCGCTGCGGGTGGCCCGCGCGTGCCGGCACGGCCGGCCGCGGCCGCGGCCGGCGCCACCGGCGCGGCGCGCCGCGCCGGCGGGGCGGCTCAGCCCTCGGCGCCCGAGAGCGTCAGCACCAGGCGCCGCGGGCCGCCGCGGTCGCGGAACTCGCACAGCGTGATGCCCTGCCAGGTGCCCAGGCGCACGCGGCCGTCGCCGACCGGGATCGTCAGGTCGGGGCCGACGAGCGACGTCTTCACGTGCGCGGGCATGTCGTCGTCGCCCTCGAGCGTGTGCGTCCACGCGAACTGCTCGGGGACGGACGCGTCGAACCACGTCCGCAGGTCGTGGCGCACGTCCGGCGAGGCGTTCTCGTTCAGGGTCAGGCCGGCGGAGGTGTGCCGGCAGAAGACGTGCAGCAGCCCGGCGCGCACGTCGGCGATCTCGGGCACGGCGTCCAGCACCTCGTCGGTCACGAGGTGGAACCCGCGCGGGCGGGGACGGAGCTCGACGTCGCGCTGCAGCCACATGACCCCATCGTCGCAGCCGTCCGCGCCGCGGCTCCGGGTCCGCCGCGTTCGGCCCGGCCCCGACCGGCCGACCCGACCCGGCGCGCCCGCCCGGCCCGACCGGCCGCGCCCGCGCGGTGCGGCCCCGGAACGGCGAACGCCCGGCGCGGCGGCCGGGCGTTCGGGTCCTGCGGTGCGGCTGCGGCCTAGCGGTTGCCGGGCGAGCGCTTCGGGAACTGCGACACGGGCGAGGACACGTCGAGCGCCGTCTTGACGATCCGGTTCTGCTCGATCGTGTGGGCGGCCGGGTAGCCCTCGGACGGGCTGGCGCGCTCCGGGCGGCCGACGTAGCCGATCGCCAGGTGGTCGGGCAGGATCTGCTGCAGGCGCGGGGACATGTACGCGCGGGCGCCCATGTTGCGCGGCTCCTCCTGGACCCACACGACCTCGCGCAGGTTCGGGTACGCGCCGATCAGGTCGCGCAGGCTGTCCTCGGGGAAGGGGTACAGCAGCTCGACGCGGCCGATCGCCACCTGCGGGTTGTCCTGCCGCATCTCGTGCTGGCGCAGGTCGTAGAAGACCTTGCCGGTGCACAGGATCAGGCGCGTGACGGCGTTCGCGTCGACGCCCGGCTCGCCGAGGACCGGGAAGAACCGGGTCTCGGACAGGTGCTCGATGCGGTTGCGGGCCTGCGGCAGGCGCAGGAGCGACTTCGGCGTCATGACGACGAGCGGCCGCGGCTTCTCGATCAGCGCCTGGCGCCGCAGCAGGTGGAAGTACTGGGCCGGCGTCGTGACGTTCGCCACGCGGATGTTGCCCTCGGCCGCGAGCTGCAGGAAGCGCTCGACGCGGCCGGAGGAGTGCTCCGGGCCGGCGCCCTCGTAGCCGTGCGGCAGCAGCATCGTCAGGCGCGACGTCTGGCCCCACTTCGCCAGGCCGGAGACGATGAACTGGTCGATGATGACCTGCGCGCCGTTGACGAAGTCGCCGAACTGCGCCTCCCACAGGACGAGCGCCTCGGGCGCCTCCTGCGAGTACCCGTACTCGTAGCCCAGGCACGCCACCTCGGACAGCGGCGAGTTGTAGAGCTCCATCGGAGCCTGCGCGCCCGGGATGTGGCGGATCGGGCCGTAGCCCTCGCCCGTCTTCGCGTCGTGCAGGACCAGGTGGCGCTGCGAGAAGGTGCCGCGCTCGGAGTCCTGGCCCGTCAGGCGGACCGGGACGCCCTCGCGGACGAGCGACGCGTACGCCAGGGCCTCGGCGTGCGCCCACTCGATGCCGCCCTCGGGGCCGAGCGCGTCGCGGCGCTTGTCGAGCTGCCGCTTCAGCTTCGCGTTCCAGGTGAAGCCCTCGGGCGTCGTCAGCAGCGCCTCGTTCAGCTCGACGAGGGTGTCCTTGTCGACCTTCGTCACCGGCTCCTCGGACCGCGAGCGGTCCATCAGGTACGTGCCCGTGGCGGACGTGTCGATGGACCCGCCGGCCTCCTGCCACTCCTTGACCTTCTGCTTCACGCCCTGGTGCAGCTGCGTCAGGTGGTCGTTCAGGCGGTGGCGCTCGGCGTCGGCCTCCTCCTTCGTGAGGATGCCCTCGGCGACGAGGCGCTCCGCGTACAGCTCGGAGACGCGCGGGTGCTGCTTGATCGTCTCCGCCATGAGCGGCTGCGTGTAGGCCGGCTCGTCGGACTCGTTGTGGCCGTAGCGGCGGTAGCCGATCAGGTCGATGAGGACGTCGTGGCCGAACTCCTGGCGGAAGGCGAACGCCAGGCGCGTCGCGCCGATGCAGGCCTCCACGTCGTCGGCGTTGACGTGGATGATCGGCACGTCGAAGCCCTTCGCCAGGTCCGAGGACCAGCGCGTCGAGCGCGAGTCCGTCGGATCCGTGGTGAAGCCGACCTGGTTGTTGCAGATCAGGTGCACCGACCCGCCGACGCGGTAGCCGTCGAGCGCCTGCAGGTTCAGCGACTCCGCGACGACGCCCTGGCCCGGGAAGGCCGCGTCGCCGTGGACGATGATCGGCAGCGCGATGTCCTCGTCGCGCGGGCCGTGCGCCTGGCCGCGGTCGGTCTGCACGGCGCGGGCGGCGCCGAGGACGACCGGGTTGACGAACTCCAGGTGCGAGGGGTTGCTCTCGAGGACGACGCCGATCGACCGGCCGTCCGGCAGCTCGTAGCGGCCGGAGGCGCCGTGGTGGTACTTCACGTCGCCGGTGCCGCCCTGCAGGTCCTGCGTCACCGTCTTGGCGGCGGCGATCGCGGACGAGCCCTCGAACTCGGTGAAGAGCGCGTCGTACGGGCGGCCCAGGTTGTGCGCCAGGACGTTCAGCCGGCCGCGGTGGGCCATGCCGATGATGACCTCCTGCGCGCCGGCGCGGGCGCCCGCGAGCTGGATCAGCTCGTCGATGACGGGGACCGTGATGTCCAGGCCCTCGATCGAGAAGCGCTTCTGGCCCAGGTACGCCTTCTGCATGAAGCGCTCGAAGGTGTCGACCTGGATCAGGCGCGACAGCAGGCTCTTCTTGCTCTCGGGCGAGAGCGGCTGGCGGTACTCGCCGGACTCGATCTTCTCGCGCAGCCAGACGCGCTGCTGCGTGTCGGAGATGTGCTCGACCTCGTACGCGACCGTGCCGCAGTACGTGTCGCGGAGCTTCGGGAGCACGTCGGCGAGCGTCTCGCCCTCGACGTGCGTGCGCAGGATCGACGCGGGGATCTGGTGGAGGAGGTCCTCGTTCAGCCCGAGGCCGCTCGGGTCGATGCCGGCCTGGCGGGCGATCTCCTCGGGACTCTGGCGGCGCGGCGCCTCGAGCGGGTCGAGGTGCGCGAGCAGGTGGCCGTGGGCGCGGACGGCGCGGATGACCGACGTCGCGGCCTGCACGCCCTGCAGCAGCTCGAGCGACGGCGCGCCGCCCTGGGCCGCCTGCGTGGCGCCGGTGCCCGCCCCGGCCGGGACCAGGCCCTCCAGCTTCGGCTGCGGCTTCTGGATCGCCGGGCCGAGGGCGGCGCCGAGGTCGGCGAAGGCCTGCTCGTAGAACTCGTGCTCGCCCTGCAGGTACTCCTCGACGACCTTCAGGAACTGCCCGGACTGGGCGCCCTGGATGATGCGGTGGTCGTAGGTGGAGGTCATCGTCATGACCTTCTCGGCGCCGATGAGCTCGCCGACCTCGCCGAGGCCGACGGGGTAGGCGATCGAGCCGGTGGCGACGATCGTGCCGTTGCCGCTCATCAGGCGCGGGACGGACGAGATCGTGCCGATGCCGCCCGGGTTCGTCAGCTGGACGTTGGCGCCCTGCAGGTCCTCGGGGGTGAGCTTGTTGTCGCGCGCGCGGGCGATCAGGTCGTTGAAGGCGTCGAGGAAGCCGCGGAAGCTCAGGCGGCCCGCGTCCTTGATCACCGGGACCATCAGGGTGCGCTTGCCGCGCCGCTCGACGTCGACGGCGATGCCCAGGTTGACCTGGCCGTGGTCGACGAGGGTCGGCTGGTCGCCGTCGACCTCGTACGTGTACGCCATGACGGGCATCTGCTCCGTCGCGGCGCGGGCGATGGCGTAGCCGATCAGGTGGGTGAAGGAGACCTTCTCCCCGGCGGCCTTCAGCTGCTTGCGGCGGCCGTCGAGCGTCGTGATCGTGATCGTGCGGAAGGACGTCGCCGTCGGGGTCGTCAGCGACTCCTCCATCCCGCGCGCGAGGGCGGCGGCGCCGCCGCGCAGCGGGGTGCGCGTGACCGCGGCGGCCGAGCGGCCGCCGTTCGCCTTGGCGGTCAGGACGTCGTCCTTCGTGATGCGGCCGTTCGGGCCCGTGCCGCGGACGCCGGACAGGTCGACGCCCTCGACCCCGGCCGCGCGGGCGGCCACGGGGGTGGCGTGCACGTCGGCGGGGACGGCCGCGCCGCCCGACGGCGCGGCGCCGTTGCTGGCGGCGGCCGGGGCGTCGGCGGCGGGCGCCGGGGCGGCGGCCCCCGCGGCGGCGCCGGCGCGCACGTGGCCGATGACCTCCTGCGGGTGGATCGTGTCGCCGTCGCCGAAGAGCTTCTTCTCGAGCACGCCCGAGACGGGGGAGGGCAGCTCCATGTCGACCTTGTCGGTCGACACGACGAGCAGGTCCTCGCCCTCGCTGACCTGCGCGCCCTCCTCGACGAGCCACTCGAGCAGCGTCGCCTCGGTGACGGAGTCGCCGGCGGACGGGGTGATCACGTCGACGAGCTCGCCGCCGCCGGCCGGGGCCTCCGCGGGCGCCGCGGTCCCGGCGTCCGACGGGGCGGGGGCCGACGCGGCGTCGCCGCCGCCGTTCGGGTCGATCTCGCCGACGAGCGAGCCGGACTGCACCGTCTCGCCCTCCTGGGCGTGCACGGCGACGAGCACGCCGGACGCCGGCGCGGGGATCTCCGCGTCGACCTTGTCCGTCGAGATGACGACGAGGTCCTCGCCCTCGGTGACCGCGTCACCGGGCTGCTTCAGCCATTCGAGCACCGTCCCCTCCGCGACCGATTCGCCCATCTGCGGGAGGAGGACCTGGACCGTGGTGCCTGTTGCCATGAGACTACGAACCTAGCATCCCCTCGGGTGCCGGCACTCCGCCTGCAGGCGGGCGTCCGCGGCCCTTCCGCACGGGTCGTCCGGGCGTCCGTGACGGGGCGCACGGAGCCTCCGACACCCGTCCCCGGCGCTCAGGTCGGGCGGCCCGCGGCCGACGCGGTCAGACGGGCGTGCCGGCGCGCCGACGGCGGCGCTGCTCGACGAGGAAGCCGGCCGAGCCGACGAACGGCCCGACGGCGCCGACGACGGCGACGCAGGCGGCGAGCCAGAGCGGGATGACGCGGCCGCGCAGCGCGGCGATCGTCAGGACGCACATGACGATCCAGCCCCAGCCGTGGCCCCAGCCCAGGGCCGTCTTCAGCCCCGGGGCGCTGCCGCTGATCCAGCAGTACAGGAGCCCCAGGTAGATGGCCGAGTGGGTGAACGACAGCCACTTCATCAGGCCGAACGACGGCACGAAGCGGCCGTCGCCGCGGCGCTCGGGGATCCGGCCGAGCGTGCTCACCGGGCCTCGACCTCGCGCGCCATCCGCCGCAGGCCCTCGTCGGCGTGGTCGGGCCACGCGTCGATCGACGCCGGCCACCACTCGTACGCGTCGTGCTCGTGGTCGGGGGTCACCTCGGCGCCCGCCGGCAGCCAGGCGACCCCGACGAACATGACCATGTCGTTCGGCAGGAGCAGCAGCAGGTCGCCGCGCAGCCGCGCCGGGGCCACGCTCCACTCCTCCTGCAGCTCGCGCTCCAGCGTCCGCATCGGCGACTCGCCCGGGTCGACCGCCCCGCCGGCGCCCAGGGTCCAGCGGCCCGCCCAGGTGGCGACCCACGACGCACGCCGCCCGGCGAGCCAGCGGCCCTCCTGGTCGCGCACGACGCACTGCCCGGTCATGGAGCGGGCGGCGCCCTCGGGCAGCAGCCGCAGCGCCCAGCGGACGGGCTGCAGCGTCAGGTGCAGGCGCCCCGCCTCGTCCGTGCGGTGCGCGACCAGGCGGGTCGCGACGCCGTCGTGGCTGGGCGAGTCGCGGGCGCGCAGGGCGTCGATCGCGGCGTCCGCGGCCTCCGTCGCGGCCGACGCCGCCTCGAAGGGCTCCTCCGACCACGTGAACAGCACCTCGTCGGGCGCCCAGGGGCCGCGGGCGAGGAGCTGCGGGGTCGGCGGCATCGCCCCGATTCTACGGGCCGCTCAGCTCGCGGTCTCGGTGACGGTCAGCTCGACGCCGAACGCGCGGCGCACGAGTCCCGCCTGCCCCTCGGCGGCCCACCGGGCCACCGGCGCGCCGTCGGCCCCGCACGTCATGTGGACGCTCACGCGGTCGCCGTCGCGGCGCACCTCGACCGCGCGCACCGCGCCGTCGTGTCCGCGGTCCATGCCCTCGGCCAGCCGCAGGACGGCCGCCACGCGCAGCAGGCGCTCCTCGTCGTGCGGGCCGGCGAGCGCGCGGAACGGGCCCATGGTCGGGGTGCCCTTGCGGTGGTAGCGGATCGCCTGGCCGACGAGCGCGGCCTCGCCGGGCGAGAACCCCGGCAGGCCGTTCGTGACGACGAGGTAGCGGCCGTGCTTGTGGTGGTCGTCGTAGCCGACGGCCATCCCGATGTCGTGCAGCGCCGCGGCGGCGGAGACGAGCTGCCGCTCGACCGGGTCCCCGCCGTGCACGCCGACGGCGGCCAGCCCGTCGAAGAGCGCCAGCGCCAGCAGCTCGACGTGCGCGGTGTGCGCGGGATCGTCGTCGTAGCGGGCGGCCAGGTTGCGGACCGCGCCGTCGCGCACGTCCGGGTAGGCGGCCAGCCCGGTGTCGGCCGCCACGCCGGCGAGCTGCCGTTCGAGGAACACGCCCTCGCGCAGCCCGAACTCGGTGGCCTCGATCTGGTGCAGGCCGGTCGCGCGCAGCACGGAGTCGATCGTCACCGCGGCGCCCAGGATGACGTCGCCGCGCGAGGGCTTGATGCCGTCGACGCCGCCGCGCTCCCTCGGGGTCATCGCGGCGAGGTCGTCGATCAGCTCCTCGAGCGCCGAGCGGCGGATCCGCACGCCCTGCACGCCCAGGTCGGTGCTGCCGTGGCGGTGCTGGATCGCGGTGGCGAGGTTGCGCACCGCGCCGCCGACGCCGACGAGGCGGTCGCCCAGCTCCGCGACCCACGGCGCGTCGGCCAGCTCGCCCTCGACGTGCTTGCGCAGCGCCTTGATCTGCGCCTTCGTCGCGGGGGCGTCGCCGGGCAGGAACGCCTCGGTGGTGCGGACGGCGCCGAGCGTCCACGAGCGGGCGTCGCGCGCGCGGCGGTCGCGCGTGCGCACGAGCTGGAGCGAGCCGCCGCCGATGTCCAGGACGCCGCCGTCGGCGAGCGTCGACGAGTTCACGGCCGCCAGGTGCCCGTAGTGCGCCTCCTCCTCGCGCGGCAGCACGCGCGGCCCCAGGCGGGTGCGGCGCCGCGCCTCGTCCAGGAAGACGTCCTGGTTGGGCGCCTCGCGGATCGCGCTCGTCGCGACGGCGTCGATCCGCTCCGTCGGCAGGTCGTGCGCGCGGCAGAAGTGGTCGAACAGCTCGATCGCCGTGAACGCCCGCTCGAGCGCGCGCGGCTGCAGCTCGCCGGCGGGCCCCAGCTCGGCGCCGATGCGGACGGGCTCGTACAGCTCGGCCGTCTGCCGCCATGCGCCGCCCGGCAGGCCCGGCCGCTCCCGCGACGGGTCGACCGCGAAGACGACCATCCGGAACGTGTTCGACCCGAGGTCGACGACGGCCCGGCGGGTGCCGAGGTCGCGGGGCGGGACCGACATCAGTCGTCGGACTCGATGAGCTCGATGCGGTAGCCGTCCGGGTCGCGGACGAAGCAGAGCAGCGAGCCGCCCTCGCGCACCCGGTACGGCGGCTTCTCGGGCGTGATGCCCTGCGCCGCCAGCCGCTCGAGCGCGGCGTGGATGTCGGGCACCGAGATCGCGATGTGGTTGTAGCCCGTGCCCAGGTCGTAGGAGTCGACGCCGAAGTTGTGCGTCAGCTCCAGGCGGGGCCCGTCGCCGGGGAGGCCCAGGAACACGTTGATCGCCTCCTCGCGGATCGGCACGCGGCGCAGCTCCTCGAAGCCGAGGGCGCCGTAGAACGCGACGGACCGGTCGATGTCGCCGATGCGGTAGCACGTGTGCAGGAGGCGAGACATGGGAGGGGAGGCTACCCACCACCCGCCGCCGCCCCGTCCGCCCGGCGTCCGTGGGCGGTCCCGCCGCGGCCGCGTGCGGCGTCCGCGCCGTCGCGTCCCCGGACCGCCGTGCGGGCGGCGCTCGACGGCTGGCGCATCCTCCTCGACGCGCTTGCGCCCGTCGGCGCACCCAGGACGCCCACGGGCCCGGGAAGATGCCGGGGTCGCAGCGGCGCGCCGGGTGGTCCGGCGGGCGACGCGACCCACCAATCGGAAGGTCTCCATGCAGTCGAACCACCCACGGCGCTCACGCCGTGCCCTGGTCACGGGCGCCGGCGCCGCCGCCGTCCTCGCCGCGGTCCCGGCCGGCGCCGCCGCCGCCCCGAAGGCGAAGCCCGCTCGTCTGACGATCACGTCCCTCAGCGCTCCGCCGGCGAGCCTGCAGCCCGGCGACGCGTTCACGATCACGGGCAAGGTCCGCAACTCCGGCGGGCGCGCCTCGCGGGCGCTCGTGGCGCTGCAGCTGCGCGCCGGCGCGCACCCGCGGGTGACCTACGCCGTCGGCGGCACGACGATCGCGAAGGTCGGCGCCGGACGCACGCGCAGCTTCCGCGTGAAGGCGCGCCTGAACCGGACGCTCTCCGACGCCCAGCGCCGCAGCTTCGTCCTCGAGGCGTGCGCCGCCACGTCGCGCACCGCCGGCCGCCTGGCGTGCCGCAAGGCCGGCCGCCGCGCCGTCGTGACGCCCGCGCCACGCCCCGGGGCGCCGGCCGCTCCCGCGCCGGCCGCGCCGCCGGCCGCGCCGCTGCCGCTCGGCAACGACGCTCTCCCGCCCGACACGTTCCGTCCCGGCGCCCGCACCCTCGGCGACGCGCTGTTCCCGACGATCGGCAACGGCGGCTACGACGCGCAGCACTACGACCTGGACCTGAAGTACGAGGTCGGCGCGAAGTACCTGCGCGGCACGAGCACGATGACGGCGACGGCCACCCAGGACCTGTCGGAGTTCTCGCTCGACCTGACGGAGTGGAACGAGGTCGCGCGGGTGACGGTCGACGGCCGCGACGCGTCGTTCGCCCAGGACGCCGACCAGGACAAGCTCGTCGTCACGCCGCCAACGGGCATCCGCAAGGACGCCACGTTCCGCGTCGCCGTGACCTACAGCGGCATCCAGCGGCCCTTCGTCGACCCGGACGGGTCCGAGGAGGGCTGGGTCCCCGACCCCGAGCGCGGCGCCATCGTGGTGAGCGAGCCCGTCGGATCGATGGGCTGGTTCCCGAACAACAACGTGCCGTTCGACAAGGCGACGTACACGACGCGCATCGCCGTGCCGTCGGCGTTCACCGTCCTCGGCACGGGCGTCCTGCGCGCCCACGAGCCCGCGGGCGACACGACGACGTGGACGTGGGACGACGAGGACCCCACCTCCAGCTACCTGTACTCGCTGGCCATCGGGCCGTTCGACCTGAACACGGCGGACGTCACGAAGCCGGTCATGACCGCCCCCGCCGCCGGTGGCCTGAACGCGCCGGTGCCCTTCTACACCGCGATCGACAGCGGCTTCTCGGCGGCGTCGAAGACGACGATCCAGGGCAAGCTCGACCGCACCCCGTCGATCCTCGACTACTACGCGGACTACTACGGGGTGCGCTACCCGTTCACCGCGGCCGGCGGCATCTTCCCGCTGCAGGCCGTCGGCTACTCGCTCGAGACGCAGGGCAAGCCGACCTACGCGACGACGACGAACCCGGACTCGGCCGGGGCGGGCATCAGCACCGTGGCGCACGAGAACGGCCACATGTGGTTCGGCGACGCCGTCACCCTCACGCAGTGGAAGGACATCTGGCTCAACGAGGGCATGACGGAGTTCTCGACCTGGCTCTGGACGCAGAACGCCAACGCGGGCACCACGCTGGCCGCCCGCTTCGCGGCGAACTACACGAACTCGACGTCGACGCGGTACTGGAACGTCGCGCCGGCGGCCCCGCCGACGGCCGCGGACATCTTCAACTCGAACGCGATGTACAGCCGCGGCGCCACGACGATGCTCCAGGTGCACGACATCCTGGGCGAGGACGTCTTCCGCGCGATGATGCACCGCTGGCTGACGGAGCACCTGTACGGCAACGTCACCACGGAGCGCTTCATCGCGCTCGTCAAGGAGACCGACCCGGCGCGCGCCGACCGCTGGACGGAGTTCTTCCGGCAGTGGCTCTACACGAGCTACACGGGCGATCCTCGGCAGCCCGGCAACAAGCCGTCGATGTCGAAGGACAACTTCGACACGTTCGCGCTGCCCACGCCCTGAGCGCGGGCGGTCCGGGGGCGCGCCGACGCCGCGCGCCCCGGGCGCCCTCAACATCTGGTCGAGCGGCGGCCGTTGCGATCCGCCGGTCACACAGGCGGCCTCGGGGCAGGAGTTGGATCGTGGGCACCGCGAGCGTCGCGGGACCATCCGGCGACGGCGCGGCGAACGGAAGGTTCTCCATGCTCACCTCCATCCCGCACGGGCCCTGGCGTCGCACCGCGATCGTCGGCGTCGGCGCGGCGGCGCTGCTGGCGTCCGTGCCAGCCGCCGCCGGGGCGTCGGCGCGTCCCGCCCCGGCCCGCCTGCGCATCACCGCCGTCAGCGCGCCGCCCGCGCAGCTCACGCCGGGCGACGCGTTCACGGTCACCGGCAAGGTCCGCAACACGGGCGGCCGCGGCACCGGCCGCGTCCGGCTCGCCGTCGAGCTGCGCACCGGCGCGCACCCGCGCGTCGTCTACGCCGTCGGGGCTGCGGCCGTCAAGAACGTCGCGCCCGGGCGCACGCGCAGCTTCCGCGTGCGCGCCGTCCTGCGCGGCACGGTGTCGGACGCGGCACGCCGCAGCTTCACCCTCGTCGCGCGCGCCCGGCCGGCCCACGGCACGGCCGTCACCCGCAAGGCGGCGCGCCGCACCGTCGTCGTGCCGAAGGCCGTCCCGGTCACGCCGGCGCCGGCGCCGAAGCCCGCCCCGGGCGCCCCGGTCGACACCACGCGCTACACGCCGGGCGCGCGGACCCTGCACGACACGCTCTTCCCGACCATCGGCAACGGCGGCTACGACGCCCAGCACTACGACCTGGACCTGACGTACACCGTGGGGACGAAGTTCCTGCGCGGCACGTCGACGATGACCGCGAAGGCCACGCAGGACCTGTCCGAGCTGTCGCTCGACCTGACCGCGATCAACGACGTCTCGCGCGTCACCGTCGACGGGGTGCAGGCCTCGTTCGCGCAGGACGCGGAGCACTCCAAGCTCGTCGTGGTCCCGGCGCACGGCATCCGCAACGGCACCGCCTTCACGGTCGCCGTCACGTACGCGGGCGTGCAGCAGGCGTACGTCGACCCCGACGGGTCCGAGGAGGGCTTCGTGCCCGACCCGGCCCGCGGCGCCGTGGTCGTCAGCGAGCCGGTCGGCTCGATGGGCTGGTTCCCGAACAACGACGTCCCCACCGACAAGGCCACGTACCGCACCCGGATCACCGTCCCCGCGGACTTCCAGGCCCTGGGCACCGGCGTGTTCGTCCGCCGGGAGCAGGGCGCGGACACCGCCACCTACGTCTGGGACGACCCGGACCCGACCGCCAGCTACCTGTACTCGTTCGCCATCGGCCGCTACGACCTGAACACGAAGGACCTCGCCCAGCCGGTCATGACGCAGCCCGCCGCGGGCAGCCTGAACACGCCGATCCCGTTCTACACCGCGATCGACTCCGACTTCAGCAGCGACCCGCTCGTCGCCGGCGACCCGACGTCGTCGCCGAAGGCGCAGCTGACGACGAAGCTGAACACCACCCCGTCGATCCTCGACTACTACGCCGACTACTACGGCGTGAAGTACCCGTTCGCCTCGGCGGGCGGCGTCGTGCCGCTGCAGGCGGTCGGCTACTCGCTCGAGACGCAGGGCCGCCCGATCTACGCGACGACGACGGACCCGAGCTCCCCCGGCGTCGGCATCAGCACGGTCGCGCACGAGAACGGCCACATGTACTTCGGCGACGGCGTCACCCTGAGCCAGTGGAAGGACATCTGGCTCAACGAGGGCATGACCGAGTTCTCCTCGTGGCTGTGGCAGGCGAACCGGATGGACGGCGGGACCTCGCTCGCCAGCCGCTGGGCCACCTACTACACGAACTCCACCTCGAAGACGTTCTGGAACCTGCCCCCGGCCGCTCCGCGCGAGGCCGCCGACATCTTCAACAGCGCCGCGATGTACCGGCGCGGCGCCACGACGATGCTCGCGATCCACGACATCCTGGGCGAGGCCCGCTTCCGCGCGATGATGCACACGTGGCTCACCGACCACATGTACGGGAACGTCACGACGGAGCAGTTCATCGCCCTGGTCAAGGCGACCGACCCGGGCCGCGCCGCCCGCTGGACCGAGTTCTTCCGCCAGTGGCTCTACACGAGCTACAGCGGCGACCCGGCGCAGCCGGGCAACAAGCCGTCGGTCACGCCGCAGAACTTCGACGCCTTCGCGGTGCCGGCGTCCTGACCGACGCGCGGGCCCGCCGCCCGGAGGGGGCTCCGAGGCGGCGGGCCCGCGCCGCGGCGTCTGCGAGGATCGGGCGATGCCCGAGCTCGTCGTCGAACGCATCGAGATCCCCGCGTACGTGGGCAACTCCTACGTCGTGGGGTTCCCCGGCGGCCCCTGCGCCTTCGTCGACGCGGGGGCGGACGCGAAGAAGATGACCGAGGCGGCCGCGCGGCACGGCATGACGCCCGCCGCCGTCCTCGTCACGCACCACCACTACGACCACGTCTCCGAGCTCGAGGAGATCCTCGACCGCATCGGCAAGGTCGACGTGATGATCCACGCGTTCGAGCAGCCGCTCGCCGAGGAGTTCGTCGTCGGGTTCACGCAGAACATCGAGGACGGCGAGACGATCCGCATCGGCGACGACCTGGAGCTGAAGGCCGTCGCGACCCCGGGCCACACGCAGGGGATGCTGAGCTTCGTCGGCCACGGACACGTCTTCACCGGCGACACCCTCTTCCGCGAGTCGGTCGCCGGCGTCCGCGCGCCCGGCCACACGACGTTCGAGGACCTGCGCGCCTCGATCATGGACACGCTGCTCGCGCTGCCCGACGACACCATCGTCGTCTCGGGCCACAACCGCCCGTCGACGATCGGCCACGAGCGCGAGCACAACCCGTTCGTCCGCGTCTGGCGCGGCCTGGACCCCGAGGGCGACGAGCCGGTGATCGTCTCGCTGCCGGGCGACGCGGGGGAGACCGAGGAGCACGAGGTGCGCCTCGTCCTCGAGGCCGCCGACTACGACGGCGGCACGAAGTGCTGGATCCGCTGGCCGGACGGCTCGGACGACCTGGTGCCCGGGTCGAAGGTCCGCCGCCCCTGAGGCACGTGGCCGGACCGCCCGAGCGGGTACCGGCCGGCCGACACCCCCCCCGACCGAGGAGCACCGCATGGCCCAGGATCCCGACCAGCCGCAGGAGGACCGCATCGAGGAGCTCGTCGCGCGCGAGAAGGCGCTGCGCGAGCACGCCGACGGCGGCCGCGGGCTGACCGACGACGAGCAGGCCGAGCTGGAGCGCATCCAGGTGCGCCTGGACCAGCTGTGGGACCTGCTGCGCCAGCGCCGCGCGCTCCGCGAGGCGGGGCGCGACCCCGACCAGGCGCACGTCCGGTCGGCGGAGACGGTCGAGCGCTACGACCAGTGACGCGGCGGCGGGCGCCGCCCGCCCCCGCCCGCGCGGAGCGCCCATCCGCCACCCCGGCGGGCACGGGCGCGACCGCGGGTACGATCCCGGCATGGCGCGCCGCCGCGGGAACCCCGACCGTCCCGAGCCCGCCGCGGGGGACGAGGACGCGCGGGACGCGCTGCCCACCGGCCGCTACCGCCGGGCCGCGTCGCTCGGCCGGCTGGCCGCCGGCGCCGCGGTGCGCGAGGGCGCCACCCGGGTGACGAACCTGGGCCGCACCGACGCCGAGCGCTCGGAGCGGATGTCGCGCCAGCAGTTCCAGACGGCTGAGCAGATCGTCGACGTGCTCGGGACGATGAAGGGCGCGGCGATGAAGGTCGGCCAGGTGCTGAGCTTCATGGACGTCGGCCTGGTCCCGCCGGAGCACCGCGACGAGTTCCAGGCGAAGCTCGCGCGCCTGCGCGACATGGCCCCGACGGTGGCCTTCCGCGACATGCGCAAGGTCATGGAGGCCGACATGGGGCAGCCGCTCTCCGCGGTCTTCGCGGACGTCGAGGAGGAGCCGATCGGCGCCGCGTCGATCGGCCAGGTCTACCGCGCCCGGCTGCGCGAGAAGCCGCGCGGCTGGCGGACGGACGTCGCGGCGGTGAAGGTCCAGTACCCCGGCATCGACGCCGCCGTCCGGGCGGACCTGCAGAACATGGGCCTGATCCTGCGGCTGGCGAAGACGGTCGTGCCCGGCATGGACGTGCAGTCCGTCGGCCGCGAGATCACCGAGCGCACGATCGAGGAGCTTGACTACGAGCTCGAGGCGAGCAACCAGCGCCGCATGGCCCGGCTGCACCGCGACCACCCGTTCGTCCTGGTGCCCGGCGTCTCCACCGAGCTCTCGGGCCGGCGGGTCATCGTGACCGAGTTCGTCGACGGCCAGCCCTTCGACGCCTGGACGACGAAGAGCCAGGAGGAGCGCGACCGCCTGGCCGAGATCGTCTTCCGCTTCTACTACGGCGGCGTCTGGCGCGACGGGCAGTTCTCCGCCGACCCGCACCCGGGCAACTCGATCCTGCTGCCGGACGGCCGCGTCGCGTTCCTGGACTACGGCCTGTTCCACCAGATCTCGCGCGAGATGGTCGAGAACCAGGCCCAGGCCATCCGCCTGTGCATGGCCCGCGACGGCGAGGCGCTCCTGCGGCACATGGAGGCGATCGACTGGGTGCCGCCGAGCGCCGGCTTCACGCCCGACGACGCGCTGGCGCTCGCCGAGCAGCTCGTGTGGTTCGCGATCGAGGACGAGGACTCGCGCCTGGCGCCCGAGGACGTCGCGCGGATGATCTTCCAGGTCGGCGACCCGCGCTCGCCCTACTGGGCGAAGACCCGGCGGGCCACCGTGCCCGCCGAGTACATGATGAGCCTGCGCCTGGCGGGGATGGCGATCGCGGTCTGCGCCCAGCTCGACGCGCGGCTCAACTACCACCGCATCGTCCGCGAATGGCTCATGGGCGACCCGCCCGCGAGCGAGCTGGGCCGCCAGGAGGCCGCCTGGCTGGCGCGGCGCGGTCGCTGACCGCTACGCCGCCGCCGCGGCGTCGCGCCGCAGCGAGCGCGCCGACAGCGCGGTGACGACGGTCGCGACGCCGACGAACGAGGCGGCGGCGAGGAACGCGACGTGCGGCGACGCGGCGTCGACGATCGCGCCCGAGATCGCCGAGCCGATCGCGCCGGCGGCGAACATGCCGCTGCCGAGCCACGTGTACGCCTCCGTCACCGTGCCCTCGGCGGCGACCTGGCCGCACAGCCCGTAGATGACGGCGAACAGCGGAGCGATGGCGGCGCCGGCCAGGACGAGCAGCAGGCCCAGGATCCACAGGCTCGGCGCGGCGGCGAGCGCGGCGTGCCCGACCGTCGCGGCGACGAGCAGCACGATCAGGCGCCGGACGGGCGAGCCGCTCGGCCCGTGGTGCGCGGACAGCAGGCCGGCGATCAGGCTGCCGACGCAGTAGGCCGTCAGGAGCAGGCCGAGCGCCGCGCCGGACCCGGACTCCTCGGCCGCGCCGGTGATGGCCACCTCGGCGGCGCCGAACATGATGCCCAGGCCGCTCGTCGCCGCCAGCAGGGTGCGGATCGACGCGTTGCGCAGCGGGCTGTCGTGCCGCGCCGCGGCACCCGTGCGCGTCGGCATCGCGCGCGGCTCGGGCGAGCGGGCGAACGCCGTCGTCGCCGCCGACAGGGCCACCGCGCCGGCGATCATGCCCAGCGAGGGGTCGTGCGCGGCCAGCACGCTGATGAACAGCAGCGGCCCGACCATGAAGGTGATCTCCTGCACGGACGCCTCGACCGCCAGCGCGGCGTGGCGGATCCGCGGGTCCGGCAGGATCCGGCCGAAGAGCGTCCGCAGACACGGCGCGACGGGCGGCTGCCCCGCGCCGGCGAGCAGCGCGAGCGGCAGCAGCGCCCACGCCGGGGCGCTGTCGGGCAGCAGGCCGCCGACGACGAGCATCGAGCCCGAGACGGCCATCGCCGCGAGCAGGACGGGCGAGGCGCCCAGGCGGTCGACGGCGCGGCCGAGCAGCGGCGAGCCGAGCGCCATGCCGACGCCGGCGGCCGCCGAGACGGCGCCCGCGATCGCGTAGCCGCCGCCCAGGTCGCGGGCGCGCAGCAGGAACAGCAGGCCGAGCACCGCGACGGGGGCGCGGGCGAGCAGCGAGAGCAGGAGCAGGCGCGCCACGCCGGGTGAGCGCAGGGCGGCGACCGCAGGGCTCTCGGCACGTGGACGTCGAGCGTCGGGGGCGGCGATCGTGGTCACATCGTCCACGGTAACTGATGGCGGGATCAGTTGGGCGTGCGTGCGGTCACCCAGCGGCGGGCGATCGCCGCGCCGGACGCCGGCCCGCGGCGCCGCCGCGGACGCCCCCGGGCGAGCACGGCCTCAGCCGGCCAGGATCGCGCCGACCGCGTCGTCGAGCACCGCGACGGCCTCGTCGTCGGTGACGATGCCGCAGCGGAGCGGCGCCGTCAGGCCGTCGACGACCGCCATCAGCAGCACCGCGGCGCGGGCGGGGTCGAGCGCCGCCGGGGCGTCTCCCGTCTGGCGGGCCTCGGCCAGCACGTCGGTCAGCAGCGCGATCCACGCCGCCTGCCGATCGCGGACGACGTCCTGCACGACGGGGGAGAAGCGCGCCTGCGTCCACAGCTGGTGCCAGAGCTCGCGGCCGTCCGGCGTCTGCTGGTCGTCCTCGAGCGTGGACGAGTGCACGAAGCGGACGATCCGCTCGCGGCCGGGCGGCAGGGCGGCGAGCTCGTCGACGACGTCGGCCAGCGCGCGCTCGTCCGCACGCAGGAACGCGGCGGCGATCAGCTCGTCGCGGGAGGAGAAGTGCGCCGAGACCAGCGGCTGCGACACCCCGGCGGCGTCCGCGACGTCCTGGATCCGGAAGGCGTGCACGCCGCGGTCGACGATGACGCGGCCGGCGGCGTCGAGGATTCCCGCCCGGCGCTCCTCGTGCGTCAGGCGCGTGCGGGCGGGTCCGGGCATGCGGGGAGTATGCGGCAGCGCCCCGACGGGCGCTCAGTCGTCGAGGGGATGGAGCTCGTCGCCGACGGACACGCGGCCGGGGGTGACGACCGCGAAGTAGATGCCGGCGCACGCCTCGTTGCGCTGGCCGATGCGCTTCAGGACGGTGCGGCCCTCGGGAACCTCGTCCCCCTGCGCGCGGGTCGTCATGACGCAGCGCTCCGTCCGCTCCGTCGCGCGCAGCACCGCGCCGCCCAGGCGGAACGCCCGGCCGGGCCAGGCGTCCTCGGCGAAGTCCGGCGCGCCCTCGGGCGTCTCGAGCACGACGTTCGGGCGCAGCCGCAGCGGGTCGAGCGGCGTGCCGTCGTCGTCGGCGAGCGCCGCGAGGGTGGCGGTCGTCACCAGGTGCAGGGGCGCGGCGTCGTGGTGCCGGCCCCACCGGTAGCCGCGGTCGCCGCGGTCGAAGCGCAGCTCGCGGCCCAGGTGGGCGGAGAGCGCCTCGTCGGCGGCGGGCTCGCCCGCGCGCGCCGTGGTGCCGTCCGGCAGGGTGACGACGACGCCCTGCTCGTCCGTGGTGGCGCGCAGGTCGAGCATGCCGTCGACCAGGCGCCAGCGCTCCCGGTTCGTCTTCGCCGACGCCCAGTTGCGCATGCGGTCCAGGAGCGCCCAGGCGCGGTCGCCGTCGAGCCCGGCGCCGTCCAGGTCGGCGGTCTGCAGCAGCTCCCCGCGCATCGACTTCACGGGGTAGCGGTGGAGGGCGGCGACGCGGCCGAGCGGCTCGGGCATGGCGGCAGCATACGGCCGCCGGACCTCGCGGCCGCGGCCCCACCGTGCGCGCCGACGCGCCATCCGTGCGACAATGGGTCCTTGCCGGGGGCACTCCAGCGACGGCCGAACGACCGCCGCGGGGGCCCCTGCACGGAGCCGGAGGACCGGGGGTGATCGCCGTCCTCGGCGCCCACGCGGTGGCCGCCCTGGCGGCGCCGTGGCTCGTGTCCCGGCTCGGCCGGCGGGCCTTCCTGCTGCTCGCCCTCGCACCCGCCGCGGCCGTGGCGTGGGCGATCACGCGGACGGGCGAGGTCACCGGCGGCGGCGCCGTCGAGACCGTCCACCGCTGGCTGCCGAGCTTCGACCTGGACCTGGCGTTCCGGCTGGACGCGCTGTCGCTGCTGCTGGCCTTCGTCGCCGCCGGCGTCGGCGCGCTGGTGCTCGCGTACTGCGCGCGCTACTTCCGCAGCGACGAGCCGGGGCTGGGGCGCTTCGCGGGCGTCCTCGTCGCCTTCGCCGGGGCGATGCTCGGCCTGGTCCTGGCCGACGACCTGCTGCTGCTCTACGTCTTCTGGGAGCTGACGACCGTCCTGTCGTTCCTGCTCGTCGGGCACCAGGGGGACCGGCAGAGCGCGCGCCGCGCCGCGATGGACGCGCTCGTCGTGACGACGGCGGGCGGCCTGGCGATGCTCGTCGGCGCCGTCCTCGTCGGCCAGGCGGCCGGCACCTACCGGATCTCGGAGATCGTCGCGAGCCCGCCGGGCGGCACGGCGGTCGACGTCGGCGTCGCGCTGCTGCTCGTCGGCGCCCTGACGAAGTCGGCGCTCGTCCCCTTCCACTTCTGGCTGCCCGGCGCGATGGCCGCCCCGACGCCGGTCAGCGCCTACCTGCACGCCGCGGCGATGGTCAAGGCCGGCGTGTACCTCGTCGCCCGGCTGGCGCCCGCGTTCGCGGACTCCGCGGCGTGGCGGCCCACGCTGCTGGTGCTCGGCAGCGCCACGCTGCTGCTCGGCGCCGTGCGCGCCCTGCGTCAGCACGACCTGAAGCTGCTGCTCGCGTACGGCACGGTCAGCCAGCTCGGCCTGCTGACGCTGCTCGTCGGCCACGGCGGCCGCGACGTGGCGCTCGGCGGCATCGGCCTGCTGCTCGCGCACGCCCTGTACAAGTCCGCGTCGTTCCTCGTCGTCGGCATCGTCGACCACGACACGGGCACGCGCGATCTGCGCGTGCTCTCCGGCCTGGGCCGCGCGCGGCCGCGCCTGGCGGCGATCGCGGGCCTGGCCGCGGCGTCGATGGCCGGCGTGCCGCTGTTCGCGGGCTTCGCCGCGAAGGAGACGGCGTTCGAGGCGCTCGCGCACGGCGACGCGCTCGACGGCGTCCTGCTCGCCGTGATCGTCGTCGGCGTGGCGCTGACCGCGGCCTACGCGTGGCGCTTCTGGTGGGGCGCGTTCGCGACGAAGGGCGAGGTGCCCGATCGCCGCTGCGCGCCGGCCGACCCGGGGCTCGAGGCGGCGCCGGCCCTGCTCGCCGTCGGCGGCCTGGCGCTGGGCGTCGCGTTCGCCGCCGTCGATCCCCTCGCCGCGCGCTGGGCCGACACGCTCGGGCCCGCCGACCACCCGCTGCACCTGGCCGCGTGGCACGGCTTCGGGCTGCCGCTGGTCCTGTCGCTCGCGGCCCTGGCCGGCGGGGCGCTCGTCGTCGCGCTGCAGCGGCGCGTCGTCGGGGCGCTCGCGCCGCGCCGCGAGCGGGCGGCGGACGAGCGGCCGCGGATGCCGGACGCCCGGCGGGTCTACCTGGGCGTCGTCGGCCTGACGGAGCGCGCCGCGGTGCGCGCCGCCCGCGCCACGCAGTCCGGCTCGCTCCCCGTCTACCTGCTCACGATCCTCGGGGTGCTGACGGCGGCCATGACCGTCGCGTTGATCGTCGGCGGGCCGTGGCACGTCGAGCTGCGGCTGTGGGACGCGCCGCCCCAGGGGCTCGTGGGCGCGCTGATCGTCGCCGGCGCCGTGCTGACCCTGCGGGCGCGCCGCCGCCTGAAGGCCGTGATCCTGTCCGGCGTCGTCGGCTACGGCGTCGCGACCCTCTTCGCGCTGCAGGGCGCGCCGGACCTGGCGCTCACGCAGTTCCTCGTCGAGACGGTGACGCTCGTCGTCGTGGTCCTCGTGCTGCGCCGCCTGCCGACGCACTTCACCGGGACCGTGTCGGTGCGCGGACGCCGGCGGCTCCACCTGGTCGTCGGCGTCGTCGTCGGCGTCCTGATGGCGGTCCTGACGCTCGTCGCCGCCGGGGCCCGCGAGGCCATCCCGGTCTCGGTCCTGATGGCGGCGGCCGCGGAGCTGGGCGGCGGGCACAACATCGTCAACGTCACGCTCGTCGACGTCCGAGCGTGGGACACGATGGGCGAGATCGCGGTGCTCGTCGTCGCGGCGACCGGCGTCACCAGCCTGATCTTCCTGCGCCGCCGGGCCCGCACCGTGCCGCGGCTGGGCGACCCGGCCGCCGACACGCCGGTGTGGGCGACGCGGGCCCCGCGGGCGGCGGCCGAGCGTCCGTCGGCGCCGGCCGCGACCGCGACGCCGGCCGCCGGCGCGCTGCTGCGGGTGACGCAGAACCCCGCGGGCGGCGCGGGCCGGGCGCGCGCCGCCCGCTCGTGGCTCGTGGCCGAGAACACGCTCGCCCCCGAGCGGCGCTCGCTGCTGCTCGAGGTCGTCGTGCGGCTGATCTTCCACACGGTCCTCGTGCTCTCCGTCTACCTGCTGTGGGCGGGGCACGACCTGCCGGGCGGCGGGTTCGCGGGCGGCATCGTCGCCGGCCTGGCGTTCACGATCCGCTACCTGGCGGGCGGACGCTACGAGCTGGGCGAGGCCGCGCCGGTGGGCGCCGGCCTCGTCATCGGCCTGGGGCTCGTCATCGCGACGGGCACGGGGCTGGCCGGCGCGATCGTCGGCGGGGACGTCCTGCAGCACGGCTCCTGGTACCTCGACATCCCGGTCCTCGGCACGCTCAAGCTCTACTCGTCGACGCTCTTCGACGTCGGCGTGTACCTCGTCGTCGTCGGCGTCGTGCTCGACGTGCTGCGCAGCTTCGGCTCCGAGATCGACCGGCAGATCGACGAGGAGCTGCACGCCCCGCGGCCGACCGTCGACCTCCCGCCCCCCACGCCGACGCGCCCGCCGGCGGACGTCGCTCCCGGACCGGAGGCCCGCGCGTGAGCGTCTCGCTCGTCCTCGCCGTCGTCGTCGGCGTCCTCGTCGCCGGCGGCGTCGTCCTGCTGCTCGAGCGCAGCCTGACGCGCGTCCTGCTCGGCGCGGTCCTGCTGGGCAACGGCCTGAACGTGATGATCCTCGCGATGGGCGGGGTCGGGGGCGAGGCGCCGATCCTGGGCGAGGCGAAGCCGGCCGACATGAGCGACCCGCTGCCGCAGGTGATGATCCTGACGTCGATCGTCATCACGTTCGCGATGACCGCCTTCCTGCTGGCGCTCGCCTACCGCTCCTGGCAGCTGCAGGGCAACGACGAGGTGCAGGACGACGTCGAGGACCGCGTGATCGCGGCGCGCCGCGGCGCGGCCGAGGACAGCGGCGCCGACGCCGAGGCCGACGCCGAGGCCGACGCGCGGGCGGCCGTCGCCGAGACGGCGACGACGCGCGACGACGACGCGATCGAGCGGGACGCCTGATGTCGGCCGCCGCCCTCGTCCCGCTGCCCGTGGTGCTGCCGCTGCTCGCGGCGGGCGTGAAGTTCGCCATCGGCGCCCGCCTGCCGCGCCTGAACCGCGCGATCTCGGTCCTGACCCTCGGCGCGGTGCTGGTCATCGCGCTCGTGCTGCTCGTCGCCGCCGACCAGGACGGTCCGCAGGTCGCCGCCGTCGGCGGCTGGGACCCGCCGCTGGGCATCGTCCTCGTCGCCGACCGGCTGTCCGCGCTGATGCTCGCCATCTCGGCGGCCGTGACGCTGTGCGTCATCGTCTACTCGTACGGCCAGGGCATCGCGGACGACGAGCGCGGGCTGCCGCTCGCGGTCTTCCACCCGACGTACCTCGTGCTGGCGGCGGGGATCTCGAACGCCTTCCTGGCCGGCGACCTCTTCAACCTGTACGTCGGCTTCGAGATCCTGCTCGTCTCGAGCTACGTGCTGATCACGATCGGCGGCACCGCGTCGCGGGTGCGGTCGGGCACGACGTACGTCGTCGTCTCGCTGCTCTCGTCGCTGCTCTTCCTCGCCGCGATCGGGCTGGTGTACGGGGCCACGGGGACGATCAACCTGGCGCACCTGTCGCTGCGCCTGCGCGAGCTGGACCCCAACGTCACGCTCGTGCTCGAGCTGGCGCTGCTGCTCGCGTTCGGGATCAAGGCCGCGGTCTTCCCGATGTCGGCGTGGCTGCCGGACTCGTACCCGACGGCGCCCGCCCCGGTGACGGCGGTCTTCGCGGGCCTGCTGACGAAGGTCGGGGTCTACGCGATCATCCGCACGGAGACGCTGCTCTTCCCCGACGACCAGCGCGTCGCGGCGACGCTGATGGTGGTCGCGCTGCTGACGATGGTGGTCGGCATCCTCGGCGCCGTCGCGCAGACGGACGTCAAGCGCATGCTCTCGTTCACCCTCGTCAGCCACATCGGCTACATGGTCTTCGGCGTGGCGCTCGGCTCGCAGCTGGGGCTGAACGGCGCCGTCTTCTACGCGATCCACCACATCACGATCCAGACGACGCTGTTCCTGACGACGGGCATGATCGAGCGCGCCGCCGGGTCGACGTCGACCGAGCGCGTCGGCGGGCTGGCGCGGACCGCGCCGCTCGTGGCGGTGCTCTTCCTCGTCCCGGCGCTCAACCTGGCCGGCATCCCGCCGTTCTCGGGCTTCCTCGGCAAGCTCGCGCTGATCCAGGCCGGCGCGGAGGACGGCGGCGCGCTCGCGTGGATCCTCGTCGGCGGGAGCGTGGTGACGAGCCTGCTGACCCTCTACGCGGTCGGCAAGGCGTGGAGCCGCGTCTTCTGGCGCACGCCGCGCGTCGCGATGGGCGACGCGGGCGAGCACGAGGTGCAGGGCGCGACGATCGGCGGGCGCGAGATCCGGCGCGGCGGCCGCATGCCGCGCCTGATGACGGGCGCGACGGTGGCGCTCGTCGTCCTCGGCGTCGGCTTCACGCTCGCGGCGCGGCCGCTGACCGACCTGACGGACCGCACCGCGATCGAGCTGCGCGACCGCGCGACCTACGTCGGCGCGGTCGGGCTGGGCGACGTCGAGCAGCGGATCCGCACCGCCCAGGCGGAGGGCGCGCGCTGATGCCGCGGCGCGCGATCCCGGGCCGTCGTCGCCGGGCCGCCGCGGGCTCGCGCCTGCTGCCGCCGCTGACGGCGGGCTGGCTGCTCGTCCTGTGGCTGCTGCTGTGGGGCAAGGTGTCGCCGGGCCTCGTCGCGTCCGGCCTGGTCGTCGCCCTCGTCGCCACCGCGCTCTTCCCGCTGCCCGAGATCCCCGTCGAGGGCCGTCCGCGGCCGCTCCCCACGCTCGTCTTCCTGGCCCGGCTGGCGTGGGCGATCGCCCGGGCCAGCGTGCATGTCGCGGCGCTGGCGTTCCGCCGCGACCGCGAGGCGCCGACGGCGGTCATCGGCGTGCGGCTGCGCACCCGCTCGGACCTCATGCTGACCCTGGTCGCCGAGGTCCTCTCGATCGTCCCCGGGTCGATCGTCGTCGAGATCGACCGTCGCGACGCCGTCCTGTACCTGCACCTGATCGGCGTGCGCGACCGGGCCGACGTGGAGCGCGAGCGGGCGTCGGCGCTGGCGACCGAGGCGCGGATGATCCGGGCGTTCGGCTCGCCCGCCGACCGCGAGGCCCTCGACCGCGCGGAGGCCGGCGCGTGACCGTCGTCATCTGGATCGCCGCCGCGCTGCTGGCCGTCGCCGCGCTCCTCGCGGTCGTCCGCATCGTCCGGGGGCCGTCGCCGCTCGACCGCGTCGTCGCGCTCGACGTGCTGCTCTCCTGCCTGATCGGGGCGATCGGCCTGGAGGCCGCGTACGACCGCCACGGCACGACGATCCCGGTGCTCGCGGTCCTGGCGCTGCTCGGCTTCGTCGGCTCGGTGGCGGTGGCCCGCTTCGGGGCCGGCGAGGGCGAGGACGAGGGCGAGCCGCGCGACGAGGGGGCCGGACGATGACGCAGGTGCTCGACGTCCTCTCCGCGGTCTGCCTGCTCGGCGGCGCGCTGCTGTCCTTCGCGGCCGGCGTCGGCGTGCTCCGCTTCCCCGACGTCCTCAGCCGGATGCACGCGGCGTCGAAGCCCCAGGTGCTCGGGCTGCTGCTCGTGCTCGTCGGGGTCGGCCTGCGGCTGCGGACGGGCTTCGACATCACGACGCTCGTGCTCGTCGCCGTCTTCCAGCTGGCGACGGCGCCCGTGGCGGCGCACATGGTCGGGCGCTCCGCCTACCGGACGAAGCGCGCGCGGCGCGACCTGATGGTCGTGGACGAGCTGAGCGAGCGCCTGGACGAGGCGCGGGCCGACGTCGCGGCGGCCGACGCGCCCGCGACGGACGGCGGCACGCCCGACCGGCGCGGCTGATCAGGCCCCGACGTACGCCGCCAGGTGCTCGCCCGTCAGGGTCGAGCGGGCGGCGACGAGGTCGGCCGGCGTGCCCTCGAAGACGACGCGGCCGCCGTCGTGGCCCGCGCCGGGGCCCAGGTCGACGATCCAGTCCGCGTGCGCCATCACGGCCTGGTGGTGCTCGATGACGACGACCGTCCGGCCGCCGTCGACCAGGCGGTCGAGCAGGCCGAGCAGGGCCTCGACGTCGGCCAGGTGCAGGCCGGTGGTGGGCTCGTCGAGGACGAGCACCGGCGGCGCGTCGCCCGGCTTCTCGGCCATGTGGACGGCGAGCTTGAGCCGCTGGCGCTCGCCGCCCGACAGCGTGGTCAGCGGCTGGCCGAGGGTCAGGTAGCCCAGGCCGACGTCCTCGAGCCGGGCGAGGACGCGGTGCGCCGCCGGCACCTTCGCGTCCCCGGCCGCGAAGAACGCGGCGGCCTCGGCGACGGGCATCGCGAGGACCTCGGCGATGTTCCGGCCGCCGAGCCGGTGCTCGAGCACCTCGGCCTGGAAGCGGCGCCCCTCGCACTCCTCGCAGACCGTCGCGACCCCGGCCATCACCGCCAGGTCGGTGTAGATGACGCCCGCGCCCTTGCACGCCGGGCAGGCGCCGTCCGAGTTGGCGCTGAACAGCCCCGGCTTGACGCCGTTGGCCTTCGCGAACGCCTTGCGGATCGGGTCGAGGACCCCGCTGTACGTGGCGGGGTTGCTGCGGCGCGAGCCCTTGATCGCCCCCTGGTCGACGGTCACCACCCCGTCGCGGCCGGCGAGCGACCCGTGGATCAGCGAGCTCTTGCCCGAGCCCGCCACCCCGGTGACGACGGTCAGCACGCCGAGGGGGACGTCCACGTCGACGTCCCGCAGGTTGTGCGCGTCGGCGCCGCGGATCTCGAGCGCGCCCGTCGCGGCGCGCACCTGCGCCTTCAGCGCCGCGCGGTCGTCGAGGTGCCGGCCGGTCAGCGTGCCGCTCGCCCGCAGCCCCGCGAGCGACCCCTCGAAGACGATCTCGCCGCCCGCGGTGCCCGCGCCGGGGCCCAGGTCGACGACGTGGTCGGCGATGGCGATCGTCTCGGGCTTGTGCTCGACGACCAGGACGGTGTTGCCCTTGTCGCGCAGCTGCAGCAGCAGGGCGTTCATCCGCTCGATGTCGTGCGGGTGCAGCCCGATCGTCGGCTCGTCGAAGACGTACGTCACGTCGGTCAGCGCCGACCCCAGGTGGCGGACCATCTTCACGCGCTGCGCCTCGCCGCCGGACAGCGTGCCCGACGCGCGGTCCAGGCTCAGGTAGCCCAGACCGATCCGCACGAACGCGTCGAGCGCGTCCCGCAGGGCGGCCAGGAGCGGGGCCACGGACGGCTCGTCGCGCTCGGCCACCCATGCCGCCAGGTCGCTGATCTGCATCGCGGACGCGTCGGCGATGCTGATGCCGGCGATCTTCGACGACCGCGCCAGGGCACTCAGCCGCGTGCCGTCGCACTCCGGGCAGGTCGTGAAGGTCACCGCCCGGTCGACGAACGCGCGCACGTGCGGCTGCATCGCCTCGCGGTCCTTGGACAGGAACGACTTCTCGATCGCCGGGATCAGCCCCGTGTACGTCAGGTTGATCCCGTCGACCTTGATCTTCGTCGGCTCGCGGTGGAGCAGGTCCTCCAGCTCGGCGGCGTCGTAGTCGCGGATCGGCTTGTCGGGGTCGAAGAACCCGCAGCCGCGGAGGATCCGGCCCTGCCAGCCGTCCATGCTGTAGCCGGGGATCGTCAGCGCGCCCTCGTTCAGCGACTTGCTCTCGTCGTAGAGCGCGGTCCGGTCGATGTCGGAGACGCGGCCCATGCCCTCGCAGCGCGGGCACATGCCGCCCGTGACGCTGAAGCTGCGGGCCTCGGTCGTCCTCCCGCCGGCGCCCTCGACGGTCACCGCGCCCTTGCCGCTCATCGACGCGACGTTGAACGAGAACGCCTGCGCCGAGCCGACGTGCGGCTGCCCCAGGCGGCTGAAGAGGATGCGCAGCATCGCGCCCGTGTCGGTCACCGTGCCCACCGTCGAGCGGGGGTTCGCGCCGATGCGCTCCTGGTCGACGACGATCGCCGTGGTCAGCCCCTCGAGCACGTCGACGTCGGGCCGGGCGAGGGTCGGCATGAAGCCCTGCACGAACGCGCTGTACGTCTCGTTGATCAGGCGCTGCGACTCGGCGGCGATCGTGCCGAAGACGAGCGAGCTCTTGCCGGACCCGGAGACGCCGGTGAAGACGGTCAGCCGCCGCTTGGGCAGGTCGACGCTGACGTCCTTCAGCGTGTTCTCGCGGGCGCCGAGCACCCGGATGACGTCGTGGGCGTCGGCGGCGGGGGCCGCGTCGGCGGCGTCGGGGCGGGCGGTGGTGCTCATCGGGGCTCCTGCGGGTGGGACGGGACGGCGGCGGGGCCTCCCCGCCGGGGGCGCGGGGAGGCGATGGTGGTCGGGGTCGGGGGCGCGAGCGGTCGCTCAGCGCCGCTCCTGGATGCGGACGAGCGTGCCGGCGGGGTCGCGGAACGAGCAGTCGCGGACCCCGTAGGGCTGCTCGGTCGGCTCCTGCACGACCTCGGCGGCGTCGACGGCCTCGAGCCGCGCGAACGCCGCGTCCAGGTCGTCGGTCGCCAGGTTGATGCTGGCGAAGGTGCCCTTCGCCATCAGCTCGGCGACGGCGCGCTGGTCGTCCTCGGTCAGGCCGGGCGTGGCGGCCGGCGGGTACAGGACGAGCCCGGTGTCGGGCTGGTCGGGGTGGCCGAGCGTCAGCCAGTGCATGCCGCCGTACTCGACGTCGCGCCGCAGCTCGAAGCCGAGCCCGTCGCGGTAGAAGGCCAGCGCCGCCTCGGCGTCGTCGGCGGGGAGGAGCGTCTCGTGGATCGTGATGACCATGGCGGCGAGCCTAGGCCCGCGCCGCGGGCGTCGCTTCTCGATTCCTGACCGGTCGCGTGACGACCTTGGCCACGCACGGCGCCATCCCCTCGGTGGCGCCCGCGGCCTCGCGCCGGTAGACGCTGGGCGGCACGCCGACGAGCTCGGCGAAGCGCGTGCTGAAGGTGCCGAGCGACGAGCAGCCGACGGCGAAGCAGACCTCGGTGACGCTCAGGTCGCCGCGCCGCAGCAGCGCCATCGCGCGCTCGATCCGGCGGGTCATCAGGTAGCTGTACGGCGACTCGCCGTACGCGCGGCGGAACTGGCGGCTCAGGTGGCCGGCCGACATGTGCGCGCCCTGCGCCAGCGCCTCGACGTTCAGCGGCTGCGCGTACTCGCGGTCGATCCGGTCGCGGACGGCCCGGAGCAGCTTCAGGTCCCGGAGGTGCGCGTCGGAGGCCGCTCGGCTCGCCACGAGCGGCATCGTGCCACGTCGGGGCGCGGCGCACCAGGGGTTTGCGGGAGGCAAGGGCGCCCGCGCGGCGGGCGCGTTCCGCCTGAGGTCCGGCATGCGGCCCCGAGACCGAACGCGCCCACGCCGGCGGGCGCGTTCCGCCTGAGGTCCGGCATGCGGCCCCGAGACCGAACGCACCCCTACAGCCCGACGAAGCGCCCGTCCTCCTGCAGCACCTCGCCGTCGGCCAGCAGCCGGCCGCCCTTCCGCAGGTCGCAGATCAGGTCCCAGTGGAGCGCGGACTCGTTCGTGCCGCCGGTCTCGGGGTAGGACCGGCCGAGCGCCGTGTGGACCGTGCCGCCGATCTTCTCGTCGAAGAGGATCACGCCGATCGCGCGGTCGATGCCGAAGTTCGTGCCGATGCCGACCTCGCCCAGCCGCCGGGCGCCCTCGTCCGTCGCGAGCGCGCGCTCCAGGTACTCCGCGCCCTCGTCGGCCCGGTGCCCGACCACGACGCCGTCCGCGAACGTCAGCTCGACGCCGCGCACGTCGACCCCGGCGGGGGAGGAGGGCACGTCGTAGCGGATCGTCCCCGTCGCGCTGCTCTCCAGCGGGCCGGTGAAGACCTCGCCGGACGGCATGTTGCGGCGGCCGTCGCTGTTGGCCCAGGTGCGGCCGTCCACGCGCAGGCGCAGGTCGGTGCCGTCGGCCTGGATCCGCAGCTCGCGCACCGGCGTCAGCCGCTCGATCAGGCGCGCCTGGAAGTCGCGCAGCTCGCCCCACGCGGCGACGGGGTCGGGGCGGTCCAGGAACGTGGCCCGCGCGACGAACGCCGCGAGCTCGCCGAGCGGCATCCCGGCCTGCTCGGCCAGCGCGGGCGTGGGCCACATCGTCGTCGCCCAGCGGCGGGCCAGGGCCAGCTCGCGCGTCTCGTGCCGCCCCCGCGCGGCGCGGGCGATGACGGCCGGGTCGATCGCGCCCAGCTCGGCGGTGTCGAACGGCGCCTGGATCGAGAGCGAGGCGTCGGCCTGCCGCGCCTCCTCCAGCCCCAGCGGCGGGACGCCGTCCAGGTGGCGGTCGCGGGCGTGGCGGTAGAAGCCGGCGTCCTGCCCCGGCAGCCCGGCGCGCAGCAGCGGCCAGGCGTCGGCCTGCAGGATCGCGCGCTGCAGCTCGACGAGCAGCGGCGCGGCGAGGGCGGTGGAGCGGACGAGCACCTGCTGCCCGGGCTGCGGCTCGAGGCAGTAGCCCACGAGCAGGTCGGCGAAGCGCGCGGCGTCGAGCTCGGCGGCGACGGTGCGGTCGGCGTCCTGGGCGGCGGTCACGGCGGTCCTCCTGCGGTCGGGTGGGCGGCGCTCAGGGCGCCTGCATCTCGGGGAACCACTCCGCCAGGTGCTCGCGGAGCACGGTGCGGATCCACGCGCGCTCGTCGGGCGAGGCGACGCGGAAGCGGGCGAGCAGCGCCTTCTGCCCCGTCGTCGGCACGCCGTCGACGCTCCAGCCGTCGACGAGCCGCTCGAAGAGGAACTCGACGGCGCGGTGCCAGACGTCCTCGCGGGTCATCGCCGCCTGGCCGATCTCGCCGCCGACCGTCTCCGCGTAGAGCAGGCGCGTCTTCGGCGTCATCGAGCACCGCAGGTCGAGCGTCATCCGCCCGTCCGGGCTGGCGTACGGCACCGTCGGCAGGGCGGGCGCCTTCGGGGCGGAGGGCTTCTTCGGCTTGCGCTTCTTCGCCATGCGGAGGGGGCGGACGACCGCCCGGCGCCGTCCGGCGGCGGGGCGTCCCGATCGCCGATTCTACGGGTAACGTGGAGGCGGTCATGTCCGCCACGCAGCCCGCACCCGCGACCCGACCGGCATGACGGGCGGGCGCGCAGCGAAGGAGCTCGGACGGGGCGAGCGTGTCGTCCCGGGGGCGTGGCGGCTGCGGCTGCCGCTGCCGTGGCCGGGCGTGCCGCACGGCAACGCCTGGGCCGTCGCGGCGGGGGACGGGATCGTCCTCTTCGACACCGGCATGCACCAGCCGGGCTCGCTGGCGCACCTGGAGCGCGCGCTCGACATGGTGCACCTGCGGCTCGAGCTCGTCCGCCACGTCGTCATCACCCACGCGCACGTCGACCACTGCGGCCAGACGACCCCGGTCGTCCTGCGCTCCGGCGCCGACGTCTGGGCGCACCCGGCGCACGGCCACCTGACGAAGTGGCTGGCCAACCCCGAGGGCTACTGGGAGCGGGGGATCGAGATCGCGCTGCAGTCCGGCCTGCCCGAGGCCACGGTGCGCAAGGCGGCGGAGGGCCTGAAGGGCCGCGAGATCGGGATCGCCGGCGGCTTCGACGTCGACCACGAGCTCGTCGACGGCGTCGTGGTGCAGACCGACCTTGGGCCCTTCACGACCGTCGAGACCCCCGGCCACGCGCCGTCGCACGTCTGCCTGTTCAACGCCGAGCGCCGGATGCTGATCTCGGGCGACCACCTGCTCGGCCGCGTCTCGCTGTTCTTCGACTTCGGCTACACCCCCGACCCGGTCGGCGAGTTCCTCGAGTCGCTGAGCCGCATCGAGGACCTCGACGCGCGCCTGGTCCTCTCCGGCCACGGCCGCACGTTCACCGACGTGCAGGGCCACATCAACGCCAACCGCAAGCTCGTGGCGGAGCGGCTGGCGCGGACGGAGGAGGCGCTCGGCGACGGCGAGCCGCACACCGCGATGGAGATCGCGCCGCACGTCATGGAGACGCCGATCGACGCCACGAACGCCAGCTGGCTGCTGACGGAGCAGCTCTGCTTCCTGCGCCGGCTCGAGGTGCTGGGCCGCGTCGAGAAGGTCGACACGGACCCGGACCGCTTCCGCCTGGTCTGATCCGCAGCGGCCCGCCCGGCGTGGGGGGCCGCGCGCGGGCCCCGCGCCGCGACGCGCAATACCATGGGGCGGGATGCGCATCGACGAGATCATCGAGAGGTCGCCGGAGCCGACGTTCTCCTTCGAGTTCTTCCCGCCGAAGACCGACGAGGCCGAGGCACGGCTCCACGAGACGCTCGAGACGCTGCGCCCGATGGACCCGTCGTTCGTGTCCGTCACCTACGGCGCCGGCGGCAGCTCGCGCGACCGCACGATCAACGTCGTCAAGAGCCTGCGCGAGCAGCACGGGCTCGAGGCCATGGCGCACCTGACGTGCGTCGGCGGCACGAAGGACGACATCCGCGGCGTCCTGGGCCAGATCCGCGAGGCCGGCATCCACAACGTGCTGGCGCTGCGCGGCGACCCGCCCGGGGGCGAGGAGCGCTTCTCGCCCACGCCCGGCGGCTTCGCCTCGTCGCCCGAGCTGACGCAGCTCATCACGGACGAGTTCGACTTCTGCGTCGGCGGCGCGGCCTACCCCGAGCCGCACCCCGACGCCCGCCACGCCGACGACGACGTCGAGACGGCCAAGGCGAAGGTCGAGGCCGGGGCGAAGTTCCTCATCACCCAGCTCTTTTACGACAACGCGGACTACTTCTCGTTCGTCCGCCGGCTGCGCGAGATCGGGGTCGACGTGCCCGTGATCCCCGAGATCATGCCGATCACCCAGATCAGCCAGGTGCGGGGCTTCGCGAAGAAGATCGGCGCCCGCGTGCCGGAGGGCCTGAGCCGCGAGCTCGACGCCCGCGAGGACGATCCCGACGCGATCAAGGACTTCGGCGTCAGCTACGCGACGCTGCAGGCGTCCGAGCTGCTGGCGAACGGGGCGCCGGGCATCCACTTCATCACGATGAACCGCAGCCCCGCGACCCGCGCCATCCTGTCCGCGCTGCGCCTGCATCGCCCGTGGGAGAAGACGCCCGAGGCCCCCGCCGAGCCGGGGGACGTGGTCGCTCCCGCTTAAGGATCGGGCCAGGAACCGGGTATAGGGTCCGCGACCCCACCCGAGCCCCCGGAGGCGCACCATGGACTTCAAGAAGCTCGCCGACAAGGCGAAGGGCCTGGCCGGCCAGCACGGCGACAAGATCGACCAGGCCATCGACCGCAGCGTCGCGGCGGTCGACAAGGCCACGAAGGGCAAGCACTCCGACAAGCTCACGGGCGGCGCGGAGAAGCTGAAGCAGGCCGTCGACCGCGCCGGCGCTCCCGAGGGCACCACGCAGGCGACGCCGTCCGGCGCCGGCGGCACCACGCCCCCGGCCCCGGGCGGCGGCTCGGGCACCGGACCGGGCGCGGCGACCCCCGCGCCCGATGTGACGCCCGTCGCCCCGCCGGTGCCGACGGAGCGCGAGGCGTCGTCCACGCCCGTCCGGGACCCGGACGCGCCGAACAAGGACGAGGCCTGAGCCGCCCCCCGGCCCGCCGCCCCGGCGGGCCGTCCTCCGCCGCGCCGCTGCCGCCGTACCTGCTGCGGCGGTCGCGGCGCGCGCGGCGCATCACCGTCCGCGTCGACACCGACCGCGGCCTGATCGTCACGATCCCGGCGCGCGGCACCGTCGCCGAGGCCGAGCGCGCGCTGCGCGAGCTCGACGGCTGGATCGCCCCGCGCCTGGCCGCGCTGCAGGACCGGCGGCGCCGGGCCGCGCAGGACGCCGCCGCCGGGCTGCCGTACCTGGGGACCGTCCTGGCGGTCGCCGCGGAGGCCGGCCGCACGCGCGTGCGCCGCGACGGCGACCGGCTGCTCGTCCCCGCCGACCCCGCGGAGCGCGCCCGGGCGCTCGAGGCCTGGTACCGCACGCGCGCCCGCGCCGAATCCGCGCCGCGCCTGGACGCCGCCGCCGCCCGGCTGGGCGTCGCCTACGACCGCCTGCGCATCACGGACACGCGCACGCGCTGGGGCAGCTGCTCCTCGCGCGGGACGATCAGCCTGTCCTGGCGCCTGCTGCTGGCGCCCGTGGCGTGCCTGGACTACGTCGTCTGGCACGAGGCCTGTCACCTGGTGCACCCGCACCACGGCCCGACGTTCTGGGCGCTGCTGCGCGAGCACGTGCCCGACCTGGACGAGCCGTCCGGCTGGCTGCGCCGGCACGGCGCCGACCTGCGGCTGCTGCTGCCGCCGGCCGCGGGCTGAGCGCGCCGACCGGCTCCGGGGCGCCCACGGGGCACGGGTGCGCCCCGGGACGCGACGACCCGCCGGGGCGCGGCGGGTCGTGGGGGACGAGGATCGCGGTGTCGCGCGCGCTCAGGCGGCGACGGCGTGCCGCCAGGCGTGGCGGCGGCGGTGCGTCTCGGTGCGGACGCCCGGCCGCATCCGGCGGCGCGCCGCCATCGCGGCCAGGCGGCCCGGACGCTGCGGCAGCACGGCGGTCACGTCGTTCGTGATGCCCATGCGCTTGACGGCGACGTCGCCGCCGGCCATGCGCCGGAAGAGGTTCTCGGAGCCGAGGTTGTCGGCGAGCATCGATCCGGTCAGCTCGGTGATGCCGCGCTCGAGCGCCAGGTCGGCCAGCGCGATGGCCAGGGCCGAGCCCACGCCGGTGCCCTGCATCCGGTCGGTGACGACGAAGGCGGCCTCGGCGCGGTGCGGCGCGTCGGGGTAGCGCACCCACCGGGCGACGCCCAGGATCGCCTCGGGGCGCTGCGGGTCGACGGCGACGACGGCGACGTGGTCGACCCCGTCGACGCGGCACAGGTAGCGCGTGTCGCCGGACGTCAGGTTCGGCTTGGCGCTCATGAAGCGGTTGCGGATCGTGTCCTCCGACAGCGTCCAGTGGAACCGGCGCAGGGCGGCGGCGTCCTCGGGAGCGATCGGACGGATCAGGGCGGTGGATCCGTCGTGGAGGGGAACGAACACATCCCCATGGTCGGCCCGGGCAGGGCTCTGGGCCATGACCCGGGTCACACGACCTCCGGGGCATCCGTCACAGAGCGATCACGCTCGACCACGAGCGACCATCACGCGGGACGGCGCGTCCCGCATCCGCCCGGGACGACGAACGGCGCCCCGAGGGGCGCCGCGGCGGTCCGCGCCCCGGGCGGGGCGCGGCGGTCCGGCGCGCGGGGCGCCGGGGCGGGGTCAGCCGCGCTGGTCGATCGCGACGTAGTCGCGGGTGCGGTCGCCCGTGTAGATCTGGCGCGGGCGGGCGATCTTCTGCTCCTTGTCCTGCACCATCTCGAGCCACTGGGCGATCCAGCCCGGGGTGCGGCCGATGGCGAACAGGACGGTGAACATCTCGACCGGCAGGCCGAGGGCCTCGTAGATCAGGCCGGAGTAGAAGTCGACGTTCGGGTAGAGCTTGCGCGAGACGAAGTAGTCGTCCTCGAGCGCGATCCGCTCCAGCTCCTGCGCGATCTCGAGCAGGGGGCTGACGCCGGTGACCTCGAAGACGTCGTCGACGGCCTTCTTGATGATCTTGGCGCGCGGGTCGAAGTTCTTGTAGACCCGGTGGCCGAAGCCCATGAGCTTCTTGTCGCCGGCCTTGACCGACTCGATGTACGCCGGGACGTTCTCGACGGTCCCGATCTCCTGGAGCATCTCCAGGACCGCCTGGTTGGCGCCGCCGTGCAGCGGGCCGAAGAGGGCGCCGATGCCGGCGGCCGTGGCGGAGTACGGGTCGACCTGCGAGGAGCCGACGGAGCGGACGGCCGACGTGGAGCAGTTCTGCTCGTGGTCGGCGTGCAGGATCAGGAGGACGTCGAGGGCCTTCGCGATGCGCGGGTCGGCCTCGTACTTCAGCTCCGCGATCTTGAACAGCATCGAGAGGAAGTTCTCGGCGTAGTTCAGGTCGTTGTCCGGGTACACGTAGGGCATGCCCTTCGCGTGCCGGTACGCGAACGCCGCGAGCGTCGGCATCTTGGCGATCAGGCGCACGATCTGCTCGTAGCGCGTCTGCTCGTCCTTGATGTCCTTCGCCTCGGGGTAGAAGGTCGAGAGGGCGGCGACGGAGGCCTGGAGCATGCCCATCGGGTGGGCGTCGTAGCGGAAGCCCTCCACGAACGACTTGACGTTCTCGTGCACGAACGTGTGCGTCGTGATCGCGTGCGTCCACTCGTCGAGCTGCGGCTGCGTGGGCAGCTCGCCGAAGATCAGCAGGTACGCGACCTCGAGGAACGTCGCCTTCTCGGCGAGCTGCTCGATGGGGTAGCCGCGGTACTCGAGGATGCCCTTGTCGCCGTCGATGAAGGTGATCGCCGAGCGACACGACGCGGTGTTCGTGAACGCCGGGTCGTACGTCATGAGGCCGAAGTCCTCGTCGCCCGTCTTGATCTGACGGAAGTCCATCGCCCGGACGGTGCCGTCCGTGATCGGGACCTCGTACTGCTTGCCCGTGCGGTTGTCGACGACGGTCAGCGTCTCGTTGGCCGTGGCTACGGCCGGCTGGGTGCCGGACGCCTGGGTCTCGCTCATGGGGGCTCCTCGATCGTGGGATCCGGTGATGCCTACAAGTCTATGACGTGCGAGAGGCGGGCTTCGCTGCGGCGGGCGCGCGGGCGGACGGTCGGGCGCCGGCGGCCCCGCCCGCGCGCGCCCGGGCGGGGGCGCGCGAGCCCCGATCCCGCCTGCCGATCGGGCGTTCCGACCCGCGGTCGCAAAAGAGCGCGCGCGACGCGGCGCGGGCGGATAGTCTGGCGCGATGCAGCGGAGCACCGTGGGGTCCGTCCTGGCCAAGCCTGCCGTCGTCGGCCGCCGCGCGCGCGAGGAGGCGGTGTTCGCCGCCGCGTGCGCCCGCGCCGGCCTGCTGCGGGGGAAGAGCCCCGCGGCGCTGAAGGCCGTGGGCGAGGCGTACGTCAAGCTCGGGCCGCTCGGCGCCATCTTCACGATGTCCGTCGAGGCCGACGCCGGGCGGGCCGCCGCGATCGACGACCGCGGCACCACGACCTTCGGCGAGCTCGACGCGCGGGCCAACGCGATCGCCAACGCGTGGCGCGACATGGGCCTGCGCGCGGGCGACGGCGTCGGCCTGATGCTGCGCAACCACGCCGGCTTCCTCGAGGTGCTCTTCGCGTGCGTGAAGACCGGCGCGAAGGCGATCCTGCTGAACACCGCGTTCTCGGGCCCGCAGCTCGCCGACGTCGCCGCCCGTGAGGGCACCCGGCTGCTGGTCTTCGACGACGAGTTCCGCGAGGCCACCGAGCACGTCGACGCGCCGCTCGGGCGGTTCCGGGCGTGGACGGACGACCCCGACGACGCCTCGGAGGGGACGATCGCGCTCCTCCGCACCGGCGACCACCGCGCCCCGGCCCCGCCGGAGCGGCACATGTCGCTCATCCTGCTGACGAGCGGGACGACCGGCACGCCGAAGGGCGCCGCGCGCCCGCAGCCGAAGTCGCTCTCGCCCTTCGGCGGCCCGCTGGCCCGCATCCCGCTGCGCAAGCGCGAGGTCACCGCGCTGCCGGCGCCGATCTTCCACGCCACGGGGCTGATCCACACGCTGATCGCGGTGGGCCTGGCCGACACCCTCATCCTGCGCCGCCGCTTCGACCCCGAGCAGACGCTGCGCGACATGGAGGAGTACCGCGCGACGTCGCTCATCGTCGTGCCCGTCATGCTGCGGCGGCTCCTCGACGCCTACGACAAGGGCGGGCGGCGCGAGGACCTCTCGAGCCTGCGCGTCATCTTCGCGGCGGGCTCGCAGCTCGGCGGGGCGCTCGCCACCCGCACGCTCGACACGCTGGGGCCGGTCCTCTACAACCTGTACGGCTCGACCGAGGTGGCGATGGCGACGATCGCCAGCCCCGAGGAGCTGCGCCAGGCGCCGGACTCCGTCGGCTCGCCCGTTCCGGGCACCCGCGTCCGCATCCTCGACGCGAACGGGCACGACGTCGCGCCCGGCGAGACCGGCCGCATCTTCGTCGGCACCGCGATGCCGTTCCAGGGCTACACGGGCGGCGGGACCAAGCCGCTCGTCGACGGGCTGATGGCGTCCGGCGACGTCGGCCACTTCGACGAGCACGGGCTGCTGACGATCGACGGCCGCGACGACGACATGATCGTGTCGGGCGGCGAGAACGTCTTCCCGGGCGAGCTCGAGGAGCTGCTCGCCGGCCACCCGAAGATCTCCGAGGCCGCCGTCATCGGCGTCGACGACGACGAGTTCGGTCAGCGCCTGTGCGCCTACGTGGTCCTCGAGGAGGACGCCACCCTGACCGAGGACGACGTGCGCGCGTACGCGAAGGACAACCTGGCGCGCTACAAGGTGCCGCGCGACGTGCACTTCCTGTCCGAGCTGCCCCGCAACCCGACGGGGAAGGTCCTCAAGCGCGAGCTCGTCGCGCGCCGCCAGGAGGCGTAGCGCGGGGCCGGCGCCGCCGCCCCTGCGGGCGCCGGCGGCCGGCGGAGCCACCGCGCGCGGGGGCGCGGTCCGACGCGGCCCCGGAGGCGGGGCGGGCCCGCCCCCAGGCGTGCGGGGCCCGGCCCGCGGGGGCGTCAGCGGGCCGGATCGGCGCGGGGCACGCGGGCCGGTCCGCCCTCGTACCGCGACGCGGTGGCCTCGAGCTGCCCGTGGTAGTGGCTGCCCAGCTCGGGGTGGCCGTACGGGCGCTCGGCGGGCCGGTCGAGCGTCATGAACGAGAGCTGCGCGATCGGCAGGCCGGGACGCAGCAGGATCGGCACGCGCGTCAGGTTGGCCAGCTCGAGCGTCAGCGTGCCGCGCCAGCCCGGGTCGCAGAAGCCCGCGGTCGCGTGCACGATCAGACCCAGGCGGCCGAGCGAGCTCTTGCCCTCGATGCGCGCGACGATGTCGTCGGGCAGCTCGACCCACTCCTCCGTGCGCCCGAGCGCGAACTCGCCGGGGTGGATCACGAAGGGGTCGTCGCCCTCGCACACGACCTGCTCGGTCAGGTTCTCGGGCGGGTTCGCGAGGTCGATCGATGTTACGCGATGGTTATGGAAGACCCGGAAGGAGCGGCCCAGCTTCAGGTCCACGGACGCGGGCTGCACCATGCCGTCGTCCCACGGGGTGATGCGCAGGCGATCGTCCGCCACCAGCTGGCGAATCGTCGCGTCGGAGAGCACGGGCATGGCTGGGAGCGTAGTGCGTCCGGGGGCGCACCGGCCCTCGCGCCCGTGCCCCACGGGCGCCTCGAGGACCTACTGCGGGTCGCAAAACGGGCCCCACCGTTCGGTTGACGGTTGCGCGCCGAGAAGCGGGCACCGTAAGATCGCCGACCTGAGGCGGGTCCGTGACGTCCATCACGGCGCGGACCCGGGAGAGACCCCCCAACACGTGCGCAAGCTCGTCACACGCATCGCCCTGCTCGCCGCCGCGGTCGCCGTGGTGGCCGCCGCCGTCGTGCTCTACGTCCGACGCGCCGACCCGTACACGGTCACGGCGTACTTCCAGGACGCCGGGCAGGTCGTGAAGGGCAACCAGGTGCGCATCGCCGGCGCCACGATCGGCACCGTGTCCGCGGTCCGCCTCGCGGACGACGGGCAGGCCGCGATCGAGCTGAAGATCCAGGACGGCGACTTCGACCCGCTCCACGAGGGCACCCGCGCGGTGCTGCGCAACTCGGCGCTGGCCAGCGTCGCCGGGCGCATCATCGTGCTCGAGCCCGGGCCGAACGACGCCCCGAAGATCCGCTCGGGCGGCACGATCGCGGCCACCGACACCCGGTCGGCCACCGACATCGACCAGGTCCTCAACGCGATCGACGCGAAGGGCCGCAAGTACCTGCAGACGCTCGTGCGCGGCGGCGCCACCGCGCTCGACGGCGCCGAGGGCTCGACGAACCAGGCGCTCGAGCGCCTCAACCCCGCGCTCGCCCAGACCCGGCGCACGGTGGAGGAGCTGCGCAGCGACGAGCCGGCGCTGCAGCGCATCGTCGCCAGCAGCGCCGCCGTCGCCGACACGCTGGCGAGCAACACGGACGACCTCGAGCAGGGCCTGGAATCGGCCGCCGTGACCCTCCGCGCCACCGCGGCCGAGCGCGAGGCGCTGCGCGCCACGATCCAGCGCGCGCCCGACTTCGTGCGCCGGGCCAACACGACGTTCGCGAGCACCCGGGCGCTGCTCGACGAGTCGCAGCCGCTCCTGCGCGAGCTGCGCCCCGTCGCGCCGCGCCTGGCCCGGACCCTGCGCCTGGCCGAGCCGCTCACCCGCGAGGCCACGCCGCTCCTGCGCGACGTCCGCGCGAGCCTGCCGGCGCTCACCGACGTGCTGCAGAAGTCGCCGGGCTTCGCGGGCCGCGTCGTCCCGGCCCTCAGCGAGCTCACGCGCACGCTGCAGGGCTACGCCCCGATCGTCACCGAGGTGCGCCGCTACGCCCCCGACCTGACGTCCGGCCTGCTCACCGGCTTCGGCGGCAAGGCCGGCGGCTACTACGACGCGAACGGCCACTACGCGCGCATCGCGCCGGTGCTCAACTCCGCCGGCCTGCCCGACCTGCTGCGGCCGGTCCTCGGTGGGCTGGTCGACGTGCTCGGCCCGCTGCTGGGCACCGGCCTGACGGTCCCGCAGACGGGGCAGACGAACCGCTGCCCGGGCGGCGGCGCGCAGACGCACCCCGACGGCTCCAACCCGAACCCGGCGGGCCACGACGGCCGCTGCGACGTCACGCAGGTGCCGCTCGGCGGCAGCAACCCCGTCACGCCGGCGGCGAAGTGATGCGCGCGCCACGGACCATCGCCGCGGGAGTCGCCGTGCTCGCCCTCGCCGGGGGCGGCGCGCTCGCCGGCTGCGGCAGCGGGGACGGCGAGCGGGCCGGCACCGTCCGCGTCGACGCGATCTTCGACAACGCCTCGTTCGTCGGGAAGGGCCAGGACGTGCGCGTCGCCGGCGCCACCGTCGGCAAGGTCGCCGAGGTGTCGCTCACGCCCGACCGCAAGGCGCGCGTGTCGATGGACGTCGAGCGCGAGTTCACGCCCTTCCGCCGCGACGCCGACTGCACGATCCTGCCGCAGTCGCTCATCGGCGAGAAGTTCGTCGAGTGCGACCCCGGGCGGCCGGACGCGCCGGCGCTGCGGGCGACGAAGGGCGGCGCGCCGACGGTGCCGCTGTCAGGCACCCACAGCCCGGTCGACCTGGACCTGGTCGTCGCGATGCTCGGCGCGCCGACGAACGCGCGCTTCCAGCTGCTGATGAACGAGTTCGGCGCGGGGATCTCGACCCGTGGCGAGGAGCTCGACGAGATCATCCGCCGCGCCAACCCGACGCTGCAGTACGCGAAGCAGACGCTCGACGTGCTCGGCCGCGACAAGGCGGCGCTGGGGCGGATCGTCGAGGCGAGCGACGAGATCCTGGGCGAGCTGGAGAAGCGCGAGGACGACCTGAACGGGACGTTCGAGGCGAGCGCCGACGTCCTGAAGGTCACGTCGGACTACCGCCGCGAGCTGGACCGGGCCATCCGCGACCTGCCGCCGACGCTCGACGACCTGAAGCCGGCGCTCGAGTCGCTGCGCGACCTGAGCCGCGATACGACGCCGACGCTCCGCTCGCTGCGCGCCGCGGCCCCGTCGCTCCGCGAGCTGTCCGGCGACCTGGGGCCGCTCACCGACGCCGCCCGCCCGGCGCTGAAGAGCCTGGCGGACGCCGCGACGGAGGCCGTGCCGATCCTGCAGCGCTCCGTGCCCGAGCTGCAGCGGATCCAGACGGCGACTCGTGCGCTGGCGCCCAGCACGCCGCTGCTCGCGGACCTGCTGCGCAGCCTGAGCGACAACGGGTTCCCCGAGAACTTCTCGACCTTCGTCTTCAACACCGTGATGGCGACCGCCCGCAAGGACGACATCTCGCACATCGTCCCGGCCAACCTCATCCTCAACCCCTGCATCCTGTCCGGCGACACGCCGACGAAGGGCTGCAACGCGCGGTTCTCGGCCGAGGCCACGGGCGACAACCGGCTGGGCGCCGCGCAGGCGCGGTCCTACCAGCGGCTCGTGCAGGGCCGCGCGGACGCCGAGCGGGCGGACGGGGACGAGCCCGCCGCCACCGAGACGACGCCGTCGCCGGCGCCGACGACCACCACCGGCGGCGCCCCGACCGCCCCGACCGCGGAGACCGGCCGATGACGCGTCGCCGCCGCCGCGGAGCCGTCGTCAGCCCCGCCGTCATCGGGGCGGCGACGGTGCTCGTCGCCCTCGTCGGCGTCGTGCTGGCCTACAACGCCAACCGCGGGCTGCCGTTCATCAAGACGTACGACATCCAGGCCCGGGTGGCGGACGCGAAGAAGCTGACGACCGGCGTCGACGTGCGCATCGGCGGCAAGCGCGTGGGGCAGGTCGCCGACATCGAGGCCGAGAAGGGGCGCGACGGCGCGTTCACCTCGCGCCTGGCGCTCAAGCTCGACCGCTCCGTCGGCGCCCTGCCGGTGGACACCACGCTGCGGATCCGGCCCGAGAGCATCATCGGCTCGAAGTTCGTCGAGCTCGTCCCGGGGGAGTCGAAGCGCACGCTGAAGGCGGGGGCCACGATCCCCGAGGACCGCACGAGCGCGTCCGTCGACCTCGACGAGGTGACCGGCCTCTTCGACGAGGGCCTGCGTCGCTCGTTCCAGTCCGTCGTCGAGCAGTCCTCCTACGGCGTCGCGGGCCGGGCGGCCCAGCTCAACGACGCCCTCGTGGTCCTTCCGGAGGTGCTCGACAGCTCGCAGCGCTTCCTCCAGACCGTCTCCGACCCCGCGACCGACCTCGGCGGCCTGATCCAGGGGCTCGACGCCGCCGAGCAGGCGGTCCTGCCGGCGCTCCCGGACGTCGGCGGCCTGCTCCGTGGCGCGCGCCGGACGCTCGATGCCGTGGCGGCCGAGTCCCCGTCGCTGGCCGCCACGATCCGCGACCTGCCCGGCACCGAGGACGAGACCCGCCGCGCCGCGCGCGAGGTCACCCCGGTCCTCCGCGACGTCGCGGCGCTCGCCAAGGAGCTGCGCCCGGGCGTCCGGCAGCTGCCCGCCACCGTGGATGCGCTGCACGACGTCGCCGTCCGCGGCATCCCGGTGCTGCGCGACACGCCGTCGCTGGCCGGGGAGCTGACCGCGACCCTGCGCACGCTCGACGGCGCGCTGCAGCGGGGGACGACGAAGGACAGCCTGACGATGCTCGTGCCGATCGCCGAGAACCTCCTGCCGACGCTGCGGACCGTCGTCCCCCAGCAGACGAAGTGCAACTACGCCGGGCTGTTCGCGCGCAACGCCTCGAGCGCCGGCTCGGCGGGCGACGAGAACGGCAACTGGCTGCGCATCGGCCTGGTGCTGAACCTGGCGCAGACGCTGCGCACGCCCGACGCCGACCCGAACCTGCACTACCAGGTGTACCCGGACAACGATCCCGGTGGGTGCGCCGTCGGCAACGAGCCGTACGCGCGCGGCAAGGTCATCGGGGCCGTCCCCGGCTACGTCTCGGGCCCGAACCAGCAGACGTCCGCACCCCCCGGCACGCCGAAGGGGCCGCGATGAGCCCGCGCCGCAGCCGCCCCGTCCGCCACCGCACGTTCCAGCAGACCGTCCGCTCGAACGTCCGCTGGGGCCTGGCCACGATCCTGCTGGCCGTCCTCGCCGCGTACCTGGCGTTCGGCGGCCCCCTGCCGTGGGGCGGGCCCCGCCAGATCCACGTGCTGACGCGCGACGCCGGCGCGCTGCGCGCCGGGGCGGCGACGAAGGTGCGCGTCGCCGGCGTCGACGTCGGCAACGTCAGCCGCATCGAGCCGCTGAAGGGCAAGCCGGGCGTCACCGACATCACCGTCGACCTGGAGGACGACGCGCCGGCGATCCGCCAGGACGCGACGGTGAAGATCCGCCCGCGCCTGTTCCTGGAGGGCAACTTCTTCCTCGACGTCAACCCCGGCACGCCGGGGGCGAAGGTCCTGGCCGACGGCGGCGCGATCCCGCCGGGCGCGACGACGCGGCACGTGGCCTCCGACGAGGTGTTCAGCGCCTTCGACGCGCAGACCCGGAAGAACTTCCAGGGCACGCTCAAGGCGCTCGGCCAGGGCCTGGACGACGGCGGCGCCGAGTCGCTGAACACCCTCCTGCGGGTGACCCCGCCCGCGCTCGCCGACGTCACCACGGTCGCGGCCGCCGTGCGCGGCCAGCAGGACGGCGACCTGCGCCGCCTCGTGCGCGAGACGGGCGGCGTGCTCGCGAACCTGCAGGCGCACGAGAACGGCCTGCGCGGCACGATCAGCCAGGGCCGCGCCGTCTTCGACACGTTCGCCGCCGCCCAGCTGGACCTGCGCGCCACGATGCGTCAGGTCGACGCGACGACGCGCGACCTGATGCCGCAGCTCACGCGCATCATCGACGGCATCCCCGAGGCCCGCGCGCTCGTGCGCGACGCCCGGCCGCTCGTCCGCCGGCTGCCCGCGACCCTCGACCTGGCCAACCCCGCGCTGAACGCGCTGCTCGTCTTCGCCCGCTCCCAGGACGTCCAGGGCCTGACCGCCGAGCTGCGGCCGACCCTCGCGACGCTCAGCCGCATCACCGAGCCGCTCGGCCAGGTCGCGGACGAGCTGCGCCCGGTCGGCAAGTGCCTGACGGACAACATCCTCCCGGTCCTCAACGGCGTCGTCCCCGACGGGAAGCTGACGACGAACCTGAAGGTCTACGAGGAGCTGATGGACGAGTTCGCCGGGCTGGGCGCGACGACGGCCAACTTCGACTCGAACGGCCCCTGGACGCGCTACCTGCTCGGCCTGGGCAACCAGCTCATCTCGACGAACGACGGCGGCCAGGCCCTCGAGGGTCGCGCCGACCGCCCGATCACCGGGTCGACCCCGACGCCGACGACGACGCCGCCGCTGCGGCCCGACGTCCCCTGCGAGACGCAGTCCGTCCCCAGCCTGGAGACGACGATGCAGCCGTTCGCGGGCCGGCAGCGGACCGACACGGCCGACCGGGGCGCCCTGTCGGAGCTGACCTCGACCGCCCTGCAGGGGCTGAAGAGCGTCGACCAGGGCGACACGACCGTCCGCGCGCTGCAGCAGCGCCTGACGACGCTGCTGGGGCCGGCCGGGGCGACCGACGCCGCCCCCGCGCCCGCCGCCGAGGCGCGCCGCGACGACCCGGCGAAGGCCCGCAAGGCCCGGGACCGCCGCGACGGCGACGAGCGGCCGAAGGCGAAGAAGGCGCCCGCGCGTCGCCCGTCCCCGCCGAAGACCCCGGCGGCGAAGACGCCTGCGGCCCGGAAGCCGGCCCCGACGACGAAGCGCGACCCGCGCAAGCCGTACGTCTCCGAGCGCGAGGCCGCCCAGCAGGCCGGCGGCATCGGCGAGCAGCCCGAGGAGACGCCGTGAGGGCCGTCCGCCAGCACTGGAAGCCGGTCGCGGTGATCCTCTTCGCGATCGTCCTGTCGCTCGCGGTCGCCGGCTTCATCCTGGACAAGCAGCGGCTGCCGCTGCCGTGGGACGACACGTACGAGGTGCGGGCGGAGTTCGCCTCCGCGCAGGCGGTGACGCCCGGGCAGGGGCAGGCCGTGGCCGTGGCCGGCGTGCAGGTCGGCGAGATCACGGACGCGCGCATCCGCGACGGCCGCGCGACCGTGGGCATGCGGATCGACCGCAAGAAGCTGGACGCCGTGCACCGCGGCGCCACCGTCATGCTGCGGCCGCGCACGGGGCTGCAGGACATGACGATCGAGCTCGATCCCGGCAAGCGGTCGGCGCCGAAGATGCGCGAGGGCGACACGATCCCCGCGCAGCAGTCGACGTCGCAGGTGCAGGTCGACGAGGTGCTCGCGTCGCTCGACGCGGACACGCGCGCGTACTTCCAGCAGCTGCTGCAGGCCACCGACCGCGGCTTCACCGGCAACGCCGAGGCGTTCCGCCGCGTGCTCCAGATCGCCGCGCCGACCGCGACGGAGACGCACGAGGTGCTCAGCGTCCTCACGCAGCGGCGCCAGGCCCTCTCGTCGACCGTCACGCGGCTCGGCCGCCTGTCGCAGGCCATCGGCCGCCACGACCGCGCGGTCGGCGACACGCTCGACCGCGCGGCGACGACCCTGCGGACGCTGGCCGGCCGCGACCGCGAGCTGAAGGCGTCGCTCGCCGAGCTGCCCGGGACCCTGCGCCTGACGCAGGACGCGGTGACGAAGACCGGCGACCTGATGGACGAGGTCGTGCCCGCCTCGCGCGCGCTGCGGCCGGCCCTGAAGGACGTGCGGGCCGCGCTGCCGCGGCTCGACCCCTTGCTGCGCGAGCTGCCGGGGCGGCTGACGCCGCTGCGCACCCTCGCCACCGAGGGCCGCGAGCCCCTGCGCCAGACGCGCACCACGATCGAGACGCTGGAGCCGCTGCTCGGCGACCTGAGCGACACCGCGAAGGTGCTGCAGCACGTCGGCAACATCCTGGGCTACGACCCGCCGGGCGACGAGAAGGGCTTCTCGTACTACCTGGCGTGGTTCGGGCACAACACGAACTCCGTCTTCTCCACGCAGGACGCGAACGGCCCCGCGTGGCGCGGGCAGCTGCTGCTCTCGTGCAGCTCGCTCGGCGGCATCGACGCGCTGCAGCCCGTGACGCAGCTCCTGACGGGCCTGGGGGTCTGCCGGTGAACAAGAACCGTCCGGGACTGCTGCAGATCCTGGTGATGCTCGGCTTCGCGCTGTCGTGCTTCGGCCTGCTGCTCTTCCTGTGGTCCAGCTTCGGCGGGTCGGTCCCGCTGCGCGGCAAGCCGTACGAGGTCACGGCGAAGTTCGTCCGCGGTCCCGAGCTGGCCAGCTACGCCGACGTGCGCGTCAGCGGGATCACCGTCGGCAAGGTCACGCGCATCCGCAAGACGGGCGACGGCGCGACGGTCCGGATGAAGATCGATCCGGAGTACGCGCCGCTGCCGAAGGACACGCGGGCGACGCTGCGGACGAAGACGCTCCTCGGCGAGACGTTCGTCGACCTGTCCTTCGGCTCGCGCCGGAAGGCGAAGCAGACGGGCAGCTTCATCGCCGACGGCGGCCGCATCGCGGCGGGCAACGTCCAGCCCGCGACGCAGCTCGACGAGATCCTCGACGCGTTCGACGCCCCGACCCGTCGCGACCTGCGCAAGGTCATCGTGTCGCTCGACCAGGCGACCGACGGCCGCGGCAAGGACATCAACACGACGCTCGCGAACGTCGGGCCGACGAGCGAGAGCGCCGACGCCCTGTTCGACCTGCTCAACCGCCAGTCGGCCGAGATCCGCTCCGGCACGCAGGACCTGGGCACGACGTTCGCGGCGATCGGTCGCCGCGAGGGCGCCATCAAGGGCATCACCCAGAGCGGGCGCCAGCTCGTCACCACGACCGCCGAGATCACGCCGCGCCTGCGCGAGACGCTGCGCCTGCTGCCGTCGTTCCTCGACGAGACGCGCCGCACGATGCGCAGCGCCCGCGTGACGGCCGGCATCGCGAAGCCCGCCATCGACGACCTGCGGCCCGTCACCCCGCTCATCCGGCCCGCGCTCCAGCAGCTCGGCGTGCTCGCGCCCGAGCTGCGGCAGGCGCTCGTCGAGCTGGGCCCCGTCATCGGCCAGGCCCGCGACGGCCTGCCGGCGGTGCGCCGCGTGCTCGACGCCGTCGGCCCCGTGTCCGACCGCCTCGTCCCGGTGTCCGAGGACCTGCTGCCGATCGCCGAGTTCCTCAAGCTCTACCGCCGCGAGGTGATGGTGACGTTCGCCAACGCCGCCGCGGCGACGCAGGCGACCGCCCCCGACTCGCGCGGCGTGCAGCGCTCCTACCTGCGCATCAGCGCGCCGATCAACGGCGAGACGATCGCGGGCCAGCGCACGCGCAACCCGGCCAACCGCTTCAGCCCGTACCCGAACGCCGGCGAGCTCGAGCTGGCCGGCACGGGCCGCAACCCGTCGTTCTCGTGCGACCACCTGAAGAACCCGTCCGGGCTGCTGACCGGCCTGCTCGACCTGTCCGGCCTGGGGAAGCCGGACTGCGTGCCGCAGCAGCCGCAGGACGTCGCGGGGTCCAAGACGGTCTATCCCCGCCTGCAGCCGGTCACGCCGCAGCAGGTGCGCGAGCGCGGCCTCGCGAAGTAGCCGCCGCCCGCGGGGTGTGGGAGCCTGCGGCCATGACGGCGCAGGACGGGACGCAGGCGGACGACCGGACGGTCGAGCTGCGGCACACGGCGGAGCTCGACGGCGCCACGCGTCGGGCCCTCCGCGCGCTCCTGGCGGACGCGTTCGACGGCGACTTCTCGGACGAGGACTGGGAGCACGCCGTGGGCGGCGTCCACGTGCTCGTCCGCGTCGACGGCCGCATCGTCGGCCACGCGGCCGTCGTGCAGCGCCGGCTGCTCCACGGCGGCCGCGCGCTGCGCGCCGGCTACGTCGAGGGCGTGGCGGTGGCGGCGGACCAGCGCGGACGCGGGATCGGCGCCGCGCTCATGGGGCGCGCCGAGGACGTGGTGCGCGCGGCCTACGACCTGGGGGCGCTGAGCGCGGCGCCGACGGCGAAGGCGTTCTACGCGGCCCGGGGGTGGCGCCCCTGGCGCGGCACCACCGGGGTGCTGGGGCGGCACGGCGTCACGCCGACGCCCGAGGACGACGACGGCCTGCACGTGCTGGCGGTCGCCGAGCTGCTCGACCTGCAGGGCGAGCTGGCGTGCGACCCGCGCCCCGGCGACGCCTGGTGAGGCGGCCGCCGGCGCGCGCGCCGCGGGCGGCTCAGGCGCGCAGGTCGACCGGCGCGGGGGTCAGTCGCACCAGCTCGTGCAGGCGCTCGATGCGCTCCTGCACGGCGCTGCCCGGCAGGCCGTAGAGCTTCTCGGAGCCGAAGTCCTCGACGTTGTGCGAGGCCGTCGCGGTGCCGTGGATGAGCGCGGACGCGAGGACGTCGCGGTCGACCGTCAGCGACGGGTCGGCGGCCAGCCGCGCCGCGACGTAGCCGACCAGGCCGCCCGCGAACGTGTCGCCGGCGCCCGTCGGGTCGACGACCCGGTCGAGCGGGAAGACGGGGACGGTGAAGCCGCCGCCGTCCTTCGTGAACAGCTGCGCGCCGTACGAGCCCTGCTTGCAGACGATCGCCGACGGCGACGCGTCCCAGCCGAAGACGGCCTGCGCGGCCGCGTAGGTCGTCGGCGCCTCGGTCAGCTGCTGCAGCTCCTCGTCGTTGAGGATCAGGCAGTCGACCTCGCCGATCGCCGCGACGAGGTCGTCGCGGGCGATGTCGATCCACAGGTTCATCGAGTCGAGCGCCGCCCACTTCGGGCTCGACTGCGCCCGCACGGCGCGCTGCACGCCCGGGACGATGTTGGCCAGGAACAGCACGTCGGCGTCGCGGCTCTCCTGCGAGAGCTTCGGGTCGAACGTCTCGAAGACGTTCAGCTCGGTCGTGATCGTGTCGCGCGTGTTCAGGTCGTCGTGGTACTTGCCCTTCCAGAAGAAGGTCTTGCCGCCGGCGACGCGCTCCACGTCGTCCGTGTTCGTGCCGCGGGTGGCGAGCAGCGCCATGTGCTCGTCCGTGTAGTCGTCGCCGACCGGTCCCACGACGCGCACGTCCGTGAAGAAGGACGCCGCCTGGGCGAAGTGGAAGGCGGCGCCGCCCGGGATGCGCTCCCGGACGCCGTGGGGGGTCTCGAGGCCATCGAACGCGATGGAGCCGACGACGGTGATGGTCATGGCGTAGGAGGCTAGTGGGCGGCGGCCGCGCGCACGGTGCCGTCCGCGGCGAGCTCGACGCGGCGCGCGGCGAGCGCGGCCTCCTCGGCCCGGTGGGCGATGATGAGCGCCCCGCGCGACGGGTCCGCGTCGAGCAGCGCCCGCAGCACCCCCAGGCCGTCGGCGGGCGGCAGGTGGCTGACCGGCTCGTCCAGGACGAGCAGCCGCGCGTCGGTCGCCAGCGCCACGCGCGCCAGGCCGACCCGCTGGCGCTCGCCGCCGGACAGGTGCCCGCCGCGCTCGCCCAGCCGCGTCGCCAGGCCGTCGCGCAGGCCGTCGAACCACGGCCCGGCGCCCACCAGGCGCAGGGCGGCGATCAGCTCGTCGTCGCGCGCGTCCGGCCGCGCCAGCACCAGGTTGGCGCGCAGGTCCGCGTCGAACAGGTACGGGTCCTGGGGGACGTGCAGGACCTCGCGGCGCAGGACGTGGACCGGCAGGTCGCCCAGAGGCACGCCGCCGAGCGTGGCGACGCCCGCGACGTCCTCGGGCGGCAGGAAGCCCACGAGCAGCTCGCCGATCGTGCTCTTGCCGGCGCCGCTGGGGCCCACGAGCGCGACGCGCTCGCCCGGCTGCAGGGTCAGGTCGACGCCGCGCAGCACGGGGCGGCCGCCGCGGCGCACCCGCACGTCCTCGAGCACGACGCGGGCGTCGGCGGGCGACGGGGCGTCGCCCGCGTCCGTCGGCGCGGCGGGGGCGTCGGCGGCCGCGCCGAGCAGCCCCTCGACCCGGGCGACCGCCTCGGCGGTGCCGCGCAGCTCGCGGGCCGCTCCGGGCAGCACGCCGATCGCCTCGCCGACGCCGAGCACCAGCAGGGCGAGCATGCCGACGAGGATCGGATCGAGGTCGCCGCCGGACGCCGCCGGCAGCGCGACGGCGAGGATCGCGGCGGCGCCCAGGCCGCCGACGGCCGTGGCGGCGGCGCCGACGAGCGCCGTCGCGCGGCCCTCCTGCCGGTCGATCCGGTCGAGCTCCGCCCCGGCGCGGCGGATGCGCTCGATCTGCTCGTCGGCCAGGCCGGCGACGACGAGCTCGGGGGCGGCGTCGAGCGCCGTGGCGATCTCGCGCACGAGCGCGGCGCGCAGCGGGGCGCGGCGCACCGTCGCCTCACGGGCCAGCGTCGCGGCGCGCAGCGGCAGCGCGACGGCGCCGGCCAGCAGCACGCCCGCGAGCACGGCGGCGGCGACGGGCAGGAAGATCGCGGCCACGACGAGCGACGCCGCGCTGATCACCACCGCGACCGACAGGGGCGAGAGCGAGCGCAGGTACGCGTCCTGCACCCGGTCGACGTCCGCGACCAGGCGGTCCGCGACCTGGGTGCCGGCCGCCGCGGGGCGGCGGGCGACGGCGGCGAACGCGTCGGCGCGCAGCCGCGCGAGGATCCCGAGGGCGGCGTCGTGGCTGACGAGGCGCTCGCCGTAGCGGGCGACGGCGCGCAGCACGCCGAACCCGCGCACGCCGACGATCGCGACCGTGAGCGAGAGGACGGGCGGGGCCTGCGACGCCTTCGAGATCAGGTAGCCGGAGAGCGCGAGCAGGGCGGTGCCGGCCGCGCCGGCGAGGACGCCGAGCAGCGCGGACAGGTAGAGCTTGCGGCGCTCGGCGGGGGTGGCCAGCCGCAGCGCGCGGCGGATCGCGGCGATCATCGCGCGGCCTCCGTCGTGGGGCGGACGTCGAGCACGTGGTCGGCCAGGCGGCGCGGCAGCTCGTCGTGGGTGGCCACGACGGCGGTGCGTCCGGCGAGCAGCGCGGCCAGCGCGTCGGTGACGCCCTCGGCGGTGACGCGGTCCAGGTTGGCCGTCGGCTCGTCGACGAGGACCAGACGCGGGTCGCGCAGCAGCGCGCGCGCCACGCCGAGCCGGCGGCGCTCGCCGGCCGACAGCGGCAGGTCGGCGTCGCCCAGGGGCGTGTCGAGGCCGGCCGGCAGCGAGGCGACGAGGGGGCCCAGGCCGACGCGGCCGAGCACGTCGAGGACGGCGTCGTCGTCGGCGGGGCGGCCGAACGCGACGTTCTCGCGCAGCGACGCCGGCAGCAGCACGGGGTGCTGGGGGATCCAGGCGATCCGCTCGTGCCAGGCCGCGCGGTCGACCTGGCGCAGGTCGACGCCGTCGCAGGTCACCGTGCCGGCGTCGGCGGCCCGCAGCGCGAGCAGCAGCCGCAGGACCGTCGTCTTGCCGGATCCCGAAGGCCCGAGCAGCAGCGTGGTCCGCCCGGCCGGGAGCGTGGCCGTCAGGCCGTCCAGCGCCGGGTCGCGCCGGTCCGGGTGCCGCACGACGACGCCGTCCAGGCGCAGGTCGTGGGCGCCGGGGTCGGGGACCGGGCCGCCGGCGGGGGCGGGCGCGGGCGTCGCCCCCGGCAGGTGGGTCTCGTCGTCGGCCCCGGGGCCGGCCATCGCGGCCAGCTCCTTCAGCAGCGGCTCCGCGTCGGCGGACGCATGGAACTCGGCGCCCAGGCGCCGCAGCGGCAGGAACACCTCCGGCGCCAGGACCAGGGCCGCGATCGCGTCGCCGAAGCCCATGTGGCCGCCCGCCAGGCGGATGCCGCAGGCGACGGCGACGAGCGCGGTGCCGAGCATCGCCATGAACTCGAGCACCAGGCCGGAGAGGAACGCCTCGCGCAGCGTGGCCATCGTGCCCGCGCGGTAGTGCTCGCCGGCGGCACGGACCTGCTCGGCCTGCACGTCCTCGCGCCGGTACGCGCGCAGCACCGGCAGGCCGCGGAGCACGTCGAGCAGGTGCCCGCCCAGGAGGGTCAGGCTGGCGTGGCGCAGCTCGGCCGCGTCCTGCGCGCGGAACCCGACGAGGATCAGGAAGACGACGACGATCGGGGCCGCGATCGCCAGCAGGCCCGCGCTGAGCGGGTCGAACCACAGCACGGCGGCGAAGACGAGGATCGGCGCGACGCCGGCGACGACGGACGCGGGCAGGTAGCGCCCGACGTACGTCGCGACGGCGTCGGACCCGTGGACCCAGCTGGCGGCCAGCTCGCCGGGCCGGCGCTCGCCGACGGACTCGGACGCGCGACGCAGGGCGGTGGCGACCGCCCGCTCGCGCAGCTGCGCCACGGCGCGCCGCCCGGCGGCGCGGCCGCTCGTCTCGCTCCACGCGGCGAAGCCCATGCGCACCAGGACGGCGGCCGCGAGCCCGATCAGGGTGGGGGCGATCGGGTCGTCGAGCCCCAGGACGCCGATCGCGATCGCGTGCGCGAGCAGGACGGCCTGGGCGATCGTGCCGACGCTCTCGCCGACGGCCAGGACCACCGCCTTCACGAGCTGGGCCCGGAGGCCCGGGACGGCGTCGAGGAGCTCCTTGCGCGGCGGACCCACGTCGGGCAGCTTCGCACCCCGGGCGGTCCGACGAGGGGCGGGCCGTCACAGGAGGACTACCGCACCGTGGGGGCGGACTACGGAGGCGGCCGCGCGATCCGCGGGAAGGCTCGTCGGCTCCCGGGGCGCGAGGCCCCGGGGCACGACGATGGGAGAGATCCGCCGCGAGGGGAGAGGAGGAGAGAGACGCGGCGGAGTCGGCGAACCGACACGAGGAGTATCGCTCCGGGCGTCCGGCGGGGGTAGTCCTCGATCAGGCAGAGACCCATAACCGTCGGATATGGATTTCGTGTGCCGCGAGTCACCATCCGCGCTCAGGGTGGCCTGCTCGTGCCGGATGGCACGTGGCGTTCGGCACGTGAGCGACGGACCGTCCGCCGGCGTGGTGGATAGGCGGACGGAATGACCCCGTCAGCGCCGGAGCGCCGCGACCAGGCGTCGGACGCCCGGCAGGTCGCGGCCCGGGCCGACGAGCACGACGAAGCGCCGCGGCAGCGCCGGGGCCACCGGGCGCACCGGCATGCCGGGGTCGGCGGGCAGCGACAGGCGGGAGAGCAGGGCGGGGGCGCCCGTCTCGCGGGCCACCTGCAGCGCCTCGGCCGTCGAGCGCACCTCGGCGCGCGGCTCGGGCAGCTCGAGCCCGCGGTCCGCCAGGAGCGACTCCGCGGTCTGGCGCTGGTTGGCCCCGGGCTCGCGCAGCACGAGTCGCTGGCCGACGAGCTCGCGGTCCGGCACCGCCGCGAGCCCCGCCCACGGGTGTCCCTGCGGCACGGCGACGACGAGCTCGTCGTGGGCGAAGGCCTCCAGGTCCGGGTCCTCGCCGGGGCCGGACGCTGCGATCCCGACGTCGACCCCGCCCGACGCCATGAGCTCGCGGACGAACGTGGACGAGCAGACCACGAGCTCGACGGGCTCCTGGTCGCGCCCGCGGTGGTAGCTGGCCAGCAGCGGCGGCAGCAGCGACTCGGTCACCGCGGCGCTGGCGGCCAGGCGCACGGAGCGGGGCCGCCCGCGCAGCCGCAGCACGGCCCGCTCGACGTCGGCGAGCTCGTCGAGGACGCGCTGGGCGGGGAAGAGCAGCTGCCGGCCGGCGTCGGTCGGCACGACCCCGCGCGGGGAGCGTTCGAGCAGCGGCACGCCGACGACCGTCTCGAGCTGGCGCAGGCGCTTGCTCAGCGCCGGCTGCGAGACCCCCAGCTCCTTCGCCGCCGCGCCGATCGACCCGTGGTGGACGGCCGCCACGAGGCCCCGCAGCTCGGCGAGGTCCGGCGGGCGGACGGGCGGGTCGGCGGCCACGGGGACGACGGTAGCGGCGCCGGTCACTACCCTGCGCGGCCATGGGCGGGGAGACGATGCGCGCGATCCGGCAGCACGAGTTCGGGGGTCCCGAGGTCCTCGTGCACGAGGAGGTCCCATGGCCCGTGCCGGGGCCGGGCGAGGTGCTCGTCCGGGTGCGCGCGGTCGGCGTGAACTTCGCGGACACCCACACGCGCGAGAACAAGTACGTGCAGAAGGCGCACCTGCCGCTCGTCCCGGGGCAGGAGGTCGTGGGCGTCCGCGCCGACACGGGCGAGCGCGTCGTCGCCCTGACGAAGGGCGGCGGCGCCTACGCGGAGTGGGCCGTCGTGCCCGAGGAGCGGTGCGTCCCCCTGCCGGACGGCCTGGACGACGACCAGGCGCTCGGCCTGCTCGTGCAGGGCCTGACGGCCTGGCACCTGCACCGCACGTGCGGGCGGCTCGAGGGCGGCGAGACCGTCGTCGTGCACTCGGCCGCGGGCGGCACCGGGTCGCTCGCGGTCCAGCTCGCGAAGCCGATGGGGGCGGGACGCGTGATCGCCACGGCGTCGAGCGCGGAGAAGCGCCAGCTGGCGCTCGACCTCGGCGCCGACGTGGCGGTGGAGCCGGACGCCGAGGGGCTCACGGAGCGGCTCGTCGAGGCGAACGGCGGCCGCGGGGTCGACGTCGTCGTCGACATGGCGGGCGGCCCCGGCTTCGACGCGTCGCTCCGCGCGCTCGCGCCGTTCGGCCGGATCGTCGTCTGCGGGATCGCGAGCAAGGAGCAGAACGAGGTCCGCACGGGGCATCTGCTGCGGCACTCGCGGTCGGTGGTCGGCTTCTGGCTGTTCCACACCCTCGACGACCCGGAGCGCCGCTTCCGCGCACCGCTCGCCGACCTGTTCGCCCGCGCGGTGCGCGGCGAGGTGCGGGTGGTGGTCGGGGGACGGTGGCCGCTCGAGCAGGCCGCCGAGGCGCACCGCGCGCTCGTCGAGCGCCGCACGACGGGCAAGCTCGTGCTCGACGTCGCGGACGCGTAGGCGGCGGCGCCTGCGCCCGCGCGGGGCCCCGCGCGGGCGCGCGAGCGGGAAGGCCGTGCCGTGCGCCGCCCCCCGAGCGCCTAGAGTCCAGGGCTGATGACGACGTTCGCCGACCTAGGCCTGTCCGAGCCCGTACTCGAGGCGCTGCGCGACATCGGGTACGAGAAGCCCAGCCCGATCCAGGCGCAGGGCATGCCGCCGATGCTGCAGGGGCGCGACGTCATCGGCCAGGCGCAGACCGGCTCCGGCAAGACCGCCGCGTTCGGCGTGCCGATCGTCGAGTACGTCGATCCGTCCGACGACGACACGCAGGCGCTCGTCCTGACGCCGACCCGCGAGCTGTGCATCCAGGTGACCCAGGCCGTCCGCGGCTTCGGCGCGCGCAAGGGCGTCGAGGTCGTCGCCACGTTCGGCGGCGCCCCGATCCGCGAGCAGATCTCGCGCCTGCGCTCCGGCGCCCACGTCGTCGTCGGCACCGTCGGGCGCGTCCTGGACCTGATCGACCGCGGCGCGCTGCAGCTGGGGTCCTGCCGCTTCGTCGTGCTCGACGAGGCGGACGAGATGCTCGACCTGGGCTTCCTCGACGACGTCGAGAAGATCCTGCGCCGCACGCCGAACGGCCGCCAGACCGCGCTGTTCTCGGCGACGATGGCGCCGCCGATCCGCAAGCTCGCGGACAACTTCCTGTACGAGCCCGAGCACGTGAAGGTCAAGGCCGACACGCTCACCGTCGACACCGTCGAGCAGTTCTTCGTCGAGGTCGCGACGAAGGACAAGCCCGAGAAGCTCGCCGAGGTCATCGCCGCCGAGCGCCCCCGCCAGGCCATCGTCTTCTGCCGCACGAAGATCGGTACGGACCGGCTGTTCCGCCTGCTGAAGGACCGCGGCAACAACGTCCGCGCCCTGCACGGCGACCTCTCCCAGGGTCAGCGCGACGGCGTGATGCTCGCGTTCAAGGGCGGCCGCGTGCCGATCCTCGTCGCCACGGACGTCGCCGCCCGCGGCCTGGACATCTCCACCGTCACGCACGTCGTCAACTACGACGTGCCGCGCTCCCCCGACACGTACGTCCACCGCATCGGCCGCACCGGCCGTGCCGGGGCGTCGGGGCGCGCCATCACGTTCGTCGAGCCGAAGCAGGTCCGCGAGCGCGAGGCGATCGAGGAGCACATCGGCATGGCGATGACGCCGTGGGCGCCGGGGGCGACCACGCCCGCCGGCGAGCGTCGCAAGGCCGCCGCCGTCGTGGCCGCGGCCGAGGCGCCCGCGGGCGCCGCCGCGCCCGAGGAGGTCGAGGAGGCGCGCCGGGCCCGTCCGCGGCGCGGCCGCAAGCCGCAGCTCAACCACGGCGCGGACGAGCCGGGCACGCGGATCGTGCTGGTCCCCGGACGCGCCGACGGGGTCGGCCCGCGCGAGGTCGTCGAGGCGATCACGGCGGCGAGCGGCCTGGACGGCGAGGCGGTCCGCGACGTCCTGGTCCTCGAGCGGTTCGCGCTGGCGACGGTCCCGGCCGACGGCGCCGAGGACGCGATCGCCGCGGTGAACGGTCGCGACGGCGCGGCCGGCGCGCTCCGGGCCGAGCTGCTCGTCGCCGACTGAGCCCGCCGCCGTGCGCGCGCGACGTGCACGGCGTCCTCCACCGGCGCGTCCCGGTGGCGTCTGCGGGTAGCATTCGCCCCGTGACGAGCCCCGACGGACAGCAGCTGCAGGAGACCCCCGACGCCGCGCCCGGCGCCATGGTCCGCGCGTGCGAGCGCTGCGGCACGGTCTGCTCGACGGACCAGGAGTGGTGCCTGAACTGCGGCGTGCGGCTGACCGAGCCGAGCCAGCGGCTGCCCGGCCTGCGCGCCGCGGGGCTGACCGTCGGCCTGGCCGTGCTGCTCGCGGGCGGCGCGGCCGCGGCGTCCTACGCGGCGCTGCGGGGCGACGAGCGGTCCGCTGCGAACGTCCCCACGACGACGCCCGCGCCGGTGATCGCCGCGGCGCCGACCACCCCGGCGCCCGCGACCACCACCCCGACGACGCCGCCCGCTGCCACCCCGACGACGGACGATCCGCCGGCGGCGGACGACGGCGGCACCGACGCCCCGGCCACCTCGTCGCTCGACACGTCGGGCGCCGACCAGGGCCTGGGCACGTCCGGCGGCGGCTCCGGCTCGTCCTCCTCCGGCGGCGGCTCCTCGTCGGCGGGGTCGGGCGGCACCTCCGGCTCCACCGGCTCGACGGGGGGCTCCACCGGCGGCTCCGGCTCGACGGGCGGCTCCACCGGCGGGTCCGGCTCCACCGGCGGGACGGGCGGGACCGGCGGCTCCAAGGGGTCCGGCGGCACGAAGGACTCGGGCGGCACGAAGGACGACGACGCCGACCAGTCGGGGCCGATCACCTTCGCGCCCGGCCAGGGCTCGCTGTACGACCCCGCGGGGATCATCGCCGACTTCACCGACGAGAAGGCCGCCATCGACGGCAACGCCTCGACGTCGTGGAAGGTGACGCTCGCCGAGGGCTCGACGGGCGGCTTCGGCTACGTCCTGGACTTCAACGACCCGACCGCCGTCAAGACGCTGAAGGTCGTGACGGCCACGAGCGGCGTCTCGGTCAAGGTCTACGGCACCACGAAGCAGACGCTCCCGCCCGAGGCGACGTCGCCGGGCTGGGACACGATCGCCAGCCAGACCGCCGTCGCCAAGGGCGCGTCGGGCACGACGATCACGCTCGCCTCGGCGGCCGACGGCGCGAAGAAGTACCGCCACGTCCTCGTGTGGGTGACGAAGTCGCCGCTCGAGGTCGGGCTGAAGGAGCTCGTCGCCACGCGCTGATCGCGTCGCGGCCGCCGCTCGGCGGCCGCGACGCTCCGCGCCCGCGCGCGGTGCGGCCCGCCCGGGTCCGCGAGCACGCTAGGGTCGGCCGTCGTGGTTTCCACCCCGACCCCTGGAGGAGCCCTGTGAGCACCGCCACCATCAGCACCAGCGAGGGCGACGTCGTCGTCGAGCTGTTCGACGCCGACGCGCCGAAGACCGTCGAGAACTTCAAGAAGCTCTCGGCCGACGGCTTCTACGACGGCCTGATCTTCCACCGGGTCATCCCGGACTTCATGATCCAGGGCGGGTGCCCGCAGGGCACCGGCACCGGCGGCCCGGGCTACACGTTCGAGGACGAGATCAACGACCACAAGATCGTCCGCGGCACGCTCGCGATGGCGAACGCCGGGCCGAACACGAACGGCTCGCAGTTCTTCATCGTCACCGCCGAGTCGACCCCGTGGCTCGACGGCAAGCACACCGCCTTCGGCCAGGTCACGGCCGGCGAGGACGTCGTCCAGCGCATCGGCACGACGCAGACGGGCCCGGGCGACCGCCCCGTGACGCCCATCGAGATCCGCACGATCTCGGTCGAGGGCTGATCCGGCGCCGCCCGGCCCGCGGGCCGGGCGAGCCGCCGTACGCACGCCGCCGTCGCGCAAACGTGACGGCGGCGTCATCTTTCGTCGCCCGGGGGGCGCGCAGCCGCTAGGGTTGCGACATGAGCACCCAGCAGCAGGCGCCCGCCCGCGGGTCCGAGGCCGAGGAGCACGCCGGCCAGACGCCCGTCGTCGATCCGGCGACCGGCGAGACGATCGCGTGGGTCGACGAGCTCGGCCCCGAGGACGCCCGGCGCGCCGCCGCCCGTGGCCGCGCCGTCCAGCCGGCGTGGGAGGCGCTCGGCTTCGAGGGCCGCGCCCGCGTGATGCGCCGCGCCCAGAAGTGGGTCACGGACCACGCGGACGAGCTCATCGCCACGATCGTCTCCGAGACCGGCAAGGCCTGGGAGGACGCGCAGATGGCCGAGGTCCTCTACGCCGCGTCCGCCTTCGGGTTCTGGGCCGACGAGGCCGCCGGCTACCTGGCGGACGAGCGGATCAAGGTCTCCGCGCCGCTGCTGAAGGGCAAGAAGGTCGTCACGCGCTACGCGCCGCTCGGCCTGGTCGGCGTCATCGCCCCGTGGAACTACCCCTTCACGAACGGCTTCGGCGACTGCATCCCGGCGCTCATGGCCGGCAACAGCGTCCTGCTCAAGCCCGCCGAGAAGACGCCGCTGACGTCGCTGCTGATGGCCCGCGCGCTCAAGGAGTGCGGCCTGCCCGACGGCGTCCTGCAGGTGCTCACCGGGAAGGGCTCCGTCCTGGGCGACGCGATCATCGACGTCGTCGACATGATCATGTTCACGGGCTCCACGCCCGTCGGCCGGCGGATCGGCGCGCGCTGCGGCGAGCGGCTCATCCCCTGCTCGCTCGAGCTCGGCGGCAAGGACCCGTTCATCGTCTGCGCCGACGCCGACCTGGAGCGCGCCGCCAACCACGCGCTCTACTACTCGATGTTCAACACGGGCCAGACCTGCATCTCGGTCGAGCGCGTGTACGTCGAGGCGCCGGTCTACGACGAGTTCGTCGCCAAGGTCGCGAAGAAGGCGAAGACGCTGCGCAACGGCCGGCCGACGGGCCCGGCGTCCACCGAGGTCGGCGCGCTGACGACGGCCGGGCAGGTCGAGACGGTGACGGAGCACGTCGAGGACGCGCGGCGCAAGGGCGCCACGATCATCGCCGGCGGCGATCCGGACCCGAGCCGTCCCGGCTGGTGGTACCCGCCGACGGTGCTGACCGACGTCGACCACTCCATGGAGTGCATGACCGAGGAGACGTTCGGGCCGACGCTGCCGATCATGAAGGTGGCCGACACCGAGGAGGCCATCCGGCTGGCGAACGACAGCCCCTACGGCCTGATGGCCTCCGTCTTCACGAAGGACGTGCACAAGGGCGAGCAGATCGCGCGGCGCATCCAGGCCGGCACGGTCAACGTGAACGACTCGCTCGTCTCGTACGCCGCGCTCGAGGCGCCGATGGGCGGCTGGAAGGACTCGGGCCTGGGCGCCCGCCACGGCGCGCCCGGCATCCGCAAGTACTGCGCGACGCAGACGATCATGGTCTCGAAGTACCACCTGCGCAAGGAGCCCCAGACCTACCCGTACAACGGCCGCGGGTTCAAGCTGCTGGGCCGCGTGGTGCGCTTCTTCTACGGGCGCGGCACGCGGGACTGAGCGCCGACGGGGCGGGGCGGGCGTCGTGCCCGCCCCGCCGGCGGCGACTCAGCGCAGGGCCACGCCCAGCAGCGTCTCGAGCCGCGGCAGCGTCGTCGCGGCGTCGCGGTGCAGCACCGTGGCCATGCCCAGCGCGGCGGCGGGCTCCAGGTTGAACGGCAGGTCGTCGACGAAGACGCACGTCTCCGGCGGCAGGCCCAGCCGCTCGGTCGCCGCCAGGAACATGCCCGGATCGGGCTTGCGGATCCGCAGCTCGTGGCTCAGCACGACGGCGTCGAAGCCGTCCCGCAGCAGCTCCTCGTCGTAGCGCATGCCGTCGCCCCACGAGTTGGAGACGAGCGCCGTGCGGACGCCGGCGGCCTTCGCCCGGCGCACGGCGCCGACCATCGCCTCGTCCGCGCGCAGCGCCGCGAACATCCGGCCGACGAGCCCGTCCGCGCGGTCCGGGGCCAGGCCGAGCTTGGCCGCGAACGGGCCGGCGAACGCGGCGGTGTCGATGGCGCCGCTCTCCAGGTCCTTCAGGAGCTGCCGCGCCTCGCGGTCCCGGCGGAAGGACTCCGCGACGGCCTCGGGCTCCAGGCCCTCGGCGGCGGCGAAGGCCGCGAAGGCCGCGAACACGTTGCTCGTCAGGACGCCGCCGAAGTCGATCAGCAGGCCGCGGTGCGGGGCGTCGGCGGCGCTCACGCCGTCGTCCCCTCGGCGGCCTGCAGCGCCAGGCGCCCGAGCGCGGGCACGACCTCGCCCAGGCGGGCGAAGTACGGGTCGTCCGTCGTCCCCGCCAGATGCCGGGCGTAGGAGGCCTCGAGGAACACGGCGGCCTTCCAGCTGGCCAGGGCCTCGTACCAGCGGATGTCGCCGACGTCGCGGCCCGAGCGCTCGGCGTAGCGGGCGACGAGGCCGGCGCGGTCGGGGAAGCCCGGCCGCGCGGTGACGGTCGACAGCTCGGCGAGCGGGCTCTGCGGCCCGTCGGCCGTCGCGTACGTCGCGGTCAGGTAGCCCAGGTCCGCGAGCGGGTCGCCGATCGTCGACAGCTCCCAGTCGAAGATCGCGCCCAGGCGCGGCGCGGGATCGGGGGCGAAGAGGACGTTGCCCAGGCGGTAGTCGCCGTGGACGAGGGTCGACTCGCGCTGCCGGGGGCGGTGGGCGGCCAGCCACGCCGCGGCCTCCTCCACCTCGGGCACGTCGCGGGTGCGCGTGGCGTCCCAGATGCCGCCGAAGCGCCGCAGCTGCCGCTCCAGGTAGCGGTCGTCGCCCTTGCCGAACCAGTCCAGCCCGGCCGCGCGCCAGTCCACGGCGTGCAGCTCGACGAGCGCGTCGACGAGCTCGTCGCCGATCCGCGCCGGGTCACCCGGGTCGGCGAAGCGCGCGGGCAGCTCCTGGCCGAGCACGTCGCCGCGCTCGAACGCCATGACGTAGAACGGCACGCCGAGCGGCGCCGCGTCCTCGTGCAGGAGCAGGACCCGCGGGGTGCGCACCGCGTGGCCCTCGAGCGCCTGCAGCAGACGGGCCTCGCGGACGACGTCGTGGGCGCTCGGCGGCAGCGGCGGGCGCGGCGGGCGGCGCAGCACCACCTCGGCGCCCTCGCGACGGACGAGGTAGGTGATGTTGCTGTGGCCGTCGCCGATCATCTCGGCGTCCAGCGGCCCCGTGCCGATGCCGGCGGCGTCGAGGATCGCCTCGAGCGGCCGGCGGACGAGCAGCGGCGGCCGGTCGAGCGCGGCCGCCTCCTCCGGGGTGTCGACGACGAGCGGGCTCTCTCCCATGCGCGGCATGGTACCGAGCGGTACCGCGGCCGTCGTGGGGCCGTCGGGCGCGTCCGCGGGCGCCGGGCGCGGGCGCGAGCGGCGGCAGCGGCGACGCACGCGGCGCGGCGGGGCGTCCGACGCCCGTCCCGCGCGCGTCCCCCGGGGCCCCGCGGCGCCGGGCGTATGCTGGGCCCATGAGCGCCGAGCACGGCCCGCCCGCCCCCGTCGTCGTGCTCCTCGCCGTCGCGGCGGCGGGCGCGGGGGCGGCGGCCGGCCGGGCGCTGTGGACCCGGGCCGCGGCGCGGACGTTCGCCGGGGTGCGCGGGCCGCGCTTCGAGGCGGGCGGGACGGTGGCGCGCCCGTGAGCCTGCTCCTCCTGCTGCGCCACGGCACCGCCGAGGACAAGGAGCCCACGCGACCCGACGGTGCCCGCGACCTGGTGGCGAAGGGCGAGGCGCAGGCGCGGGCGGCCGGGCGGGCGCTCGCGGCCCTCGGGCTGACGCCCGACGTCAGCCTGGCGTCGCCGAAGGTGCGGGCGTGGCGCACGGCGACGCTCGCTGCGGAGGCGCTGGGCGTCGAGCCGGCGGAGCACGCCGCCATCGTCGGGCTGGACCGCGACGAGGCGCTCGTCCTGGCGGGCCTGGGCGACGTCGTCCTGCTGACCGGCCACGAGCCGGACCTGTCGCAGGTGGTGCACGACCTGACCGGCGCCCGGATCCGCCTGCGCAAGGGCGGCCTCGCCGCGGTGCGCGTGGGGGAGGGCGCGCCCGAGCTGGAGGCGCTGCTGCGCCCGGCCGACCTCGAGCGGATCGGGGCCTGACGTGCCCGAGCTGCCCGAGGTCGAGATCACCGCGCGGCTCGTCGACGCCGCCGTGCGCGGGGCCACGGTCGACAGCGCCCGGGCGCCCGGGCTAGCGACGATGCAGACGTTCCGGCCGTCGCTCGACGCGCTCGCCGGCGCGACGCTCGAGGCCGTCGGCCGCCGCGGCAAGCTGCTGCTCGTCACGTTCTCGGGCGGCGGGCTGGGCCCGGCGGGCGAGGACGAGGGTCGGGCGACGCTGCTGATGCACCTGATGAGCGCCGGCCGCCTGCAGCTGTGGGAGACCCGCGCGACGCTGCGCGACCGCACCGCGCGCATCGTCGTGCGGCTCGAGGGCGGCGCCGACGGGCACGAGGGCGAGCGCGAGCTGCGCCTGCGCGAGTTCGGCACGAAGCAGGCCGCGTGGGGGCGCCTGCTGCGGCCGGCCGACCTGGCGGCCGACGAGACGCTGACGACGCTGGGGCCCGAGGCGTGGCCCGACCCGCCCGAGCTCGGCGCCCTGCTGCCGCCGCGCCGCACGCTGCGCGGGGCCATCCGCGACCAGCGCGTCATCGCCGGCATCGGCCGGTCGTGGGCCGACGAGATCCTGTGGGAGGCCCGGCTCGCGCCCCTGCGCCGGTGCGGCGACCTCGACGACGAGGAGCGCGCGCGTCTGCGCGAGGCGATGCGCACCGTGCTGGGCGCCGCGCTCGCGACGTACGAGGAGACGCTCGCGCTGCCGCTGAAGGACAAGCTGCCCCTGCCGCTCAAGGTCCACCGGCACGTGGGGAAGCCGTGCCCGCGCTGCGGCACCGAGATCCTGGCCGTCCACTACGAGGACGACGAGATGGCGTACTGCCCGCACTGCCAGACGGGCGACAAGCCGTACAAGGACCGCCGGCTCTCCCGCCTGCTGAAGGACTGACCGCGGCCCCGGGCGGCGGCCGGCCCGCCGGCCCGCCGGCCGGCCGCCGGATCGCGACGCGTCCGGACGGACACCCGTCCGCGCGCCGCGTGACCCGGGGCACACGACCCGCCCGAGGCGCTAAGGTGACGCAGGCGTCACCTTTTGCGATGGCGCGGACGGCCACGCGGGACAGGGGAGAGGCATGGCAGGCAGCGGGAGCGATCGCGGGTTCGACGTCGACTGGGTCGTCGTCGGATCGGGCTTCGGCGGCAGCGTCAGCGCGCTGCGGCTGAGCGAGAAGGGCCACCGGGTGCACGTGCTCGAGCGCGGCGAGCACATCGACGAGGAGCGCATGCCGCGCAGCTCGTGGGACCTGCGCCGCTACTTCTACGCGCCGCGGCTGGGGCTGCGGGGCCTCTTCAAGCTCACCCTCTTCCGCGACGTCTACGTCATGAGCGGGGCCGGCGTGGGCGGCGGCAGCCTGACGTACGCGATGACGCTCTACGTGCCGCCGAAGTCGTTCTTCGAGGACCGCCAGTGGGCGGACCTGGGCGACTGGCAGGCCGAGCTCGCCCCGCACTACGAGACCGCGCAGCGGATGCTCGGCGTGACCGACGTGGTCGCGGACGACCCGGCCGACCGGCTGCTGAAGCAGTACGCGGACGAGATCGGCGTCGGCCACACCTACCGCAAGGCGCGCGTGGGGACGTACCTGGACACCCCGGGCGAGACGGTCCCCGACCCGTACTTCGGCGGCGAGGGCCCCGAGCGCACGGGCTGCTCCAACCTGGGGCGCTGCATGCTCGGCTGCCCGCAGGGCGCGAAGAACTCGACGACGAAGAACTACCTGCACTTCGCCCAGCGCCTCGGCGCGCGCGTGGAGTCGCGGCGCGAGGTCGTGGCGCTGCGGCCGCTGAACGGGACGGACGGCGCGGACGGCTGGGAGATCGTCCACGAGCGCACCGGGGCGCGGCTGCGCAAGGACCGCCGGACGATCCGCGCCCGCGGCGTCGTGGTGTCGGGCGGCGCGCTCGGCACGAACGAGCTGCTGTGGCGCTGCAAGCTGCAGGGCGACCTGCCGAAGCTCTCGCCGCGCGTCGGCGACCTCGTGCGCACGAACTCCGAGGCGATCCTGGGCGTCACGGTCCCCGAGGGCCGCGCCGAGGCGCTGAGCAAGCGCGTGGCGATCACCTCGTCGATCTACCCCGACCCGCACACGCACATCGAGACGGTCACCTACGGCGCGGGCGGCGGCGCGCTGCGGGGCATGTTCACCGTCCTGACCGGCGACGGCACGAAGCTGACGCGCCCGCTGAAGTGGCTCGGCCAGATGGCCCGGCACCCGCGCTGGGTGTGGAACCTGCTCTTCAGCCGGAACTGGTCCGAGCGCACGGTGATCGTGCTCGTCATGCAGTCGCTCGACAACTGCATGAAGCTCGTCGGCACCCGCCGCCGCGACGGCCGGGTCAAGCTGCGCACCCAACAGGACGCCGACCACCCCAACCCCACGTTCATCCCCGCCGCGAACGCGTTCACGGAGTGGCTGGCGCGGCAGACGGGCGGCACGCCGGCGTCCGGGGTGACCGAGGCGCTGTTCTCGATCCCCTCGACGGCGCACATCCTGGGCGGCGCGGCGATCGGCCGCGACGCCGAGCACGGCGTCGTCGACCGCGACCACCGCGTCTTCGGCTACGAGAACCTGCTCGTCTGCGACGGCGCGGCGATCCCGGCGAACGTCGGCGTCAACCCGTCGCTGACGATCACCGCGATGACGGAGCTGGCGATGGAGTCCGTGCCGGCCAAGCCGGGCGCGCGCACGGTGCCGCCGATGGGCCGCGAGCCCTTCCCCGGCAAGACCGCGAGCGGCGAGCCCGAGGGGATGCCGGGCAGCCGCACGCTGCGCGGGGCCGTCGAGGAGCAGGCGCTGACGGAGGAGCAGGCCGACGGCCGCGAGCGCGGGCGGACCGAGGAGCCGGCCGCCCGCGCGTAGCGGCGTCGGGGCCGGCCGGGCCGCGTGGCCCGGCCGGCGGGACGGCCGCGACCGGGCCCGTCCGGGACGGCCGCCCGCCGCGCGGAACGGCCGGCGCGGGCGGGACGGGGCGAGGGTCAGTCCGTCGTCAGGACGATCTTGCCGCGCGTGCCGCCGGACTCGATCGCCTCGTGGGCCGCCGCCGCCTCGGCCAGCGGGAACGTCCGCGACACGTGCGGGCGCAGCACGCCGCGCTCCACCGAGCCGGTCAGCAGCTGCAGCTCGAGCCCGTCCGGCGCGACGAACACCCACGGGCTGCGCACGCCCTCCGGCGCGGGGACGCCGTCGTCACCCGAGGGCAGCGAGACGATCGTGCCGCCCGGGCGGACGAGCGGCAGGGCCTCGGCGCGCGCCGGGCCGCCGACGCCGTCGAGCACGACGTCGACGGGCTCGATCCCGCTCGTCCAGTCGTCGGCGGTGCGGTCGACCACGTCGTGCGCGCCGAGGCCGCGGAGGAAGTCGTGGTTGGCGGGCGAGGCGACGGCGATCACGTGGGCGCCCAGGTCCGCGGCGATCTGCACCGCCAGGTGGCCCACGCCGCCCGCCGCGGCGGTGATGAGGATGCGCTGGTTCGTCTCGAGCCCGGCGGCGTCGACCATCGCCTGCCAGGCGGTCAGGCCGCCCATCGCCAGGGCGGCCGCGTCGACGTCGGACAGCGACCGCGGCGAGCGGCTGAGCTGCGAGACGTGGGCGACCGCGTACTCCGCGTAGGCGCCCGCGGCGCCGGGGAAGCCGACCGTGCCGAAGACGCGGTCGCCCACGGCGAAGCGCGCGACGCCGAAGCCGATCGCCACGACCTCGCCCGCCAGGTCCCAGCCCGGGATCCACGGCCAGTCGCCGTCGCCCAGGAACTGCGCGGCGCCGCGGCCGGCGCGCGTCTTGGCGTCCACGGGGTTGACGCCGGCGGCCGCCACGCGGATCAGCACCTCGCCCGGGCCGGGCGAGGGGACGGGGACCTGGCGCAGCTCGAGGACGTCGCGGCCGCCGGGGGCGGTGGCGACGACGGCGCGCATGGTGTCGGGCAGAACGGTCATGGCTGGTTCCTTCTCGGTCGCGGCGCGGGGTGCGCCGACGGGAGGGATCGTGCCCGGCCGGCGCCCCGGCCGCCATCGCGACCGCCTGGTCTGCCATAAACGGCGTCGATGCTCGACGTCCGTCGCCTGCGCGTCCTCGTCGCCGTCGCCGACCACGGGACGTTCTCGGCGGCGGCCGACGCGCTGCACCTGACCCAGCCGGCGGTGTCGCACCACGTCGCGCGGCTCGAGGCCGAGACGGGGCTGGCGCTCGTGCAGCGCTCGGCCCACGCGCTCTCCTTCACCCCGGCGGGCACGCTGCTGGTCGAGCGCGGCCGCGAGCTGCTGGACCGCATCGCGGCGGTCGACGCCGAGCTGGGCGAGCTGCGGGACCGCGCGGCCGGCGAGGTGCGCCTGGCCGCCTTTCCGACCGCCTTCGCCGACCTGGTGCCGCGGGCCCTGGCGGCCCTGGCCGCCGACCGCCCCGGCGTGCGGGTCGTCGCCCGGCGCACGAGCTCGCGCGCCGCCGGCGAGGCCCTGACCGCGCGCACCGCGGACGTCGCGGTCGCGTTCGGGGACGCCGTCGCGAGCACGCCCGACGTGGCGTGGACGACGCTGCTGGACGACCCGATGCTGGCGATCCTGCCCGCGCGGCATCGGCTGGCCGGCCGCGACGCGATCGCGCTGCGCGAGCTGGCGGACGAGCCGTGGGTCATCGGCACCGCCACGGGTCCCGACGCCTTCATCCGCCGCGCCTGCGTGGCGGCAGGCTTCGAGCCGCGCGCGGTGCGGCGCGAGGACGACCTGCTCGTGATCCAGGGGATCGTCGCGGCGGGCAGCGCCGTGACGCTGCTGCCGACCCTCGGCCTGGCGCACCGGCGGCCCGACGTCGCGGTCGTCCCGCTGCGCGACGGTCCGCGCCGGGCGGTGTCGGCGGGGGTGCGGACCGCCGGGGCCGGCGCGGGGGCGCGGGCGCTGGTCGCGGCGCTCGCGGGCGTCGCGGGCGCGCTGGCCGCCGGCTGACCGCGTCGTGGCCCGTCCGGCGACGGCGGACCGCGATCCGGGGTCGCGGCGGCGCCCCGCCGTTCCGCGCCGCGTGCCCGTCGACCCCTCAGCCCGCCGCGCCGGGGCCCGCGCCCCGGGCGCGCGCGGCCGCGACGAGCCGCCGGGCCGCGGCCGACTCCGGGATGCCGTCCCGCAGCGCCGGGTCGGGCACGGGGTCGCCGTAGGTCGTGTGCGTCGGGATCCAGCCGGCCCACACGTCGAGGGCGCCGTCCGGCCCGTCGGCGTCCTCGGGCCCGTCGGCGGCGACCTTCGCCGACGCCTCGTCGATCGGCATGGCGAGGATGCTCGTGGCCTTCAGCTCCTGGCGCGAGGGGGAGCGCGCCTCGTTCCAGCGGCCCGGCAGCACGGCCTCGGTGAACGCCTCCAGCGCGCGCAGCTTCTCGTCCGGGTCGTCGACCGGCCGCAGCTCGCCCAGCAGCACCGCGCTGCGGTACTGCACGTCGTGCTCGAAGACCGAGCGCGCCAGCACGAGCCCGTCGATGAGCGTGACCGTCAGGCACGCCCGCACGCCCGCGGTGCCCGCGCGCCGCAGCGCCCGGCTGGCCGCCGAGCCGTGCACGAACACCCGGTCGCCGACGCGGGCGTGCAGCGTGGGGATGACGTACGGCTGGTCGTCGATCGCGAAGCCCAGGTGCGCGACGAGCGCCTCGTCGAGGATCGCGTCGATGGTCGAGCGGTCGTAGCGGGCGCGGTCGTGCTGGCGGATCGCCCGGACGCGGGGGCTAGGCGGCGGCGTGGTCTGCGGCATGGCGGGTACGATGCCCGCCCGTGGTCCTGCCGGACAGGGCCACGGGGACCGCCCGTGACAGGACCAGATCCCCTCGTCCGCGAGCTGCTCGTCGCGCTCGACCGCGCGGCCGGCGTGCCGCTGCGCCGGCAGCTCGAGACCCACCTGCGCGCCGGGGTGCGGGACGGCCGCCTGCGGGCGGGCACGCGGCTGCCCTCCTCGCGCGACCTCGCGCGGCAGCTCGGCGTGTCGCGCGGCGTCGTCGTCGACGCGTACGCGGCGCTCGGCGCGCAGGGCTTCCTGGTGCTGCGGCCGCGGGCGGCGCCGGTCGTCGCCGCCGTCGCGCCCGCGGCGCCGGCCGACGAGGACGCGAGCGAGGACGAGGACCGGCCGCCGCGGCACGACTTCACCGCCACCGCCCCGGACGTGGCGCTGTTCGACCGGGCCGCGTGGGCGCGGGCGCTCGCGCGGGTGCTGCGCGAGGCGCCGGACGCGGCGCTCGACTACGGCGACCCGCTCGGCACGCCCGCCGCCCGCGCGGCGCTGGCCGGGCACCTGGGCCGGGTGCGCGGCGTCGTGGCCGACCCGGCCGCCGTGGCGATCGTCCAGGGGTACACGCAGGCGGTGGACGTGGCGTTCCGCGCGCTGGCCGACCGCGGCGCCCGCGTGGTGGCGTTCGAGAGCCCGTCGCACGACGAGCAGTGGCGGGTGGCCCGGCGCGCCGGGCTGCGCCCCGTCACCGTGCCCGTCGACGCCGACGGCCTGCGCGTCGACGCGCTCGCCGCCACGGACGCGGACGCGGTGGTCGTCACGCCGGCGCACCAGTTTCCCACCGGCGTCGTGCTCGCGCCGGAGCGCCGGCGCGCGCTCCTGGCCTGGGCGGCCGAGCGCGGCGCGACGATCGTCGAGGACGACTACGACGCCGAGTTCCGGTACGACCGCGCGCCGGTGGGCACCCTGCAGGGGCTCGATCCCGAGCGGGTGCTCTACGTCGGCACCGCCTCGAAGACGCTGGCCCCGGCGCTGCGGACCGGCTGGGCAGTGGTGCCCGCGACGCTGCGGCCGGCGTTCGCGGCCGGGAAGAACGACGCCGACGGCGGCTCGCCCGCGCTCGAGCAGCTGGCGCTCGCCGAGCTGCTGCGCGGCGGGGCGTACGAGCGCGGCGTCCTGCGGGCGCGCGCCCGCTACCGCGCCCGCCGCGACGCGCTCGTCGCGGCGCTGCGGGCCGAGCTGCCGGCGTGCGGCATCGCGGGCGTGGCGGCGGGCCTGCACCTGGTGCTGCGGCTACCGGCCGGGGCGGACGAGGCGGCCGCCGCGGCAGCGTGCGCGGCGGCGCGGATCCGCGTGCGGCCGCTCGGCGACTGGGCGTTGGACGGCGTCCGCGACCCGGCGCCGGCGCTCGTCCTGGGGTACGGGTGGCTGGCGGAGCCGGCGATCCCGGCGGCGGTGCGCGCACTGGCGGCGGCGCTGGCGACCGTCGCCTGAAGCCTGAGGCCTGAGGCCTGAGGCCTGAGGCCTGAGGCCGGAGGTCACGGGCCGGCCGCGGGGCCGGTGGGCCGGGCGCCTCCGACGGCGGCGGGCGGCGGGAGCGGCCGGGGGACGGGCCGAGCGTCGGCGGACCGGGACGTCCGGCCAGGCCGCCCGGCCGGGGCGCCTGCGACGATGGCCTCTCCGTCACCCGACCCGGAGGACCCTCTCGTGTCCCTGCCCGAGCCCGGCCAGCCCGCCCCCGACTTCACGCTCCCCGACGAGACCGGCACGCCGGTGACGCTGTCCGAGCAGCGCGGGAGCTGGGTCGTCCTCTACTTCTACCCCAAGGCCTCGACGCCGGGCTGCACGACGCAGGCGTGCTCCATCCGTGACAACCGGGCGGAGTACGAGCGGCGCGGCGCCCGCGTCCTGGGCGTCTCGCCCGATCCCGTCGCGAAGGTCGCGAAGTTCGTCGAGAAGGAGGGCCTCGACTTCACGCTCCTCGCCGACGAGGACCACGCCGTGTGCGAGCAGTACGGCACGTGGGTCGAGAAGTCGATGTACGGCAAGAAGTACTGGGGCGCGTCCCGTTCGACGATCATCGTCGACCCGGAGGGCGTGGTCCGCGAGGTCTTCCCGAAGATCTCCCCGAAGGAGCACGACGCGAAGGTCTTCAAGGCGCTCGACGCGCTGCAGGGCGCCGCGGCCTGAGGGCGCGGCCTCCGCAGGCGCGGGGGCAGGGGATGTGCGGCCGGCGAGGCCGACGGCAGGGCGGCCGGACCGTGAGCGAGGCCGGCCGCCGCGCGGAGCCTGAAGGTCCGTGCCGGCCGGACGCCGGCTCGCGCCGTCCTCGGGGGCAGCTGTCGGCTCCGGCCGCGTCCCTCCGTCCCGCACCCGGGCGAGCCGTTCACATCGCGGTGACGGCGGCGGTGGGGGACGGCGGTAGGCTGCCGCGCCCGTGACGCGCCCCTCCGACCCTGCCGCCGCCCCGGCGTCGCCCGCCCCGCCCGCCGGAGGCCTCGTCCGCCGGCTCGGCACGGGCGACGCCGTCGTCATCGGCCTGGGGTCGATGGTCGGCGCGGGCATCTTCTCGGCGCTCGGCCCCGCGGCGCGCGAGGCCGGCTCGGGCCTGCTGGTCGCCTTGGCGCTCGCCGCGTTCGTCGCCTACGCCAACGCGACCTCGACGGCGCAGCTCGCCGCCCGGCACCCGCTGTCGGGCGGCACCTACCTGTACGGCCGCGAGCGACTGGGGCCGTGGTGGGGCTTCGTCGCCGGCTGGGGGTTCGTCGTCGGCAAGCTCGCCAGCTGCGCCGCAATGGCGCTGACGTTCGGCGCGTACGTGGCGCCCGGCGCGATGCGGCCGCTCGCCGTCGGCGCCGTCGTGCTGCTCGTGGCGCTCAACCTGCGGGGCATCGCGCGGACGGCCCAGGTCACGCGGGTCCTCGTCGCGATCGTCCTGGCCGCGCTCGCTGCCGTCCTGGTCGGCACGCTGCTCGGCGGGCGGGTCGACGCCGGGCGGATCGGGCCGGTGCTCGACGGCGGGGCGTACGGGATCCTGCAGGCGGCGGGCCTGCTCTTCTTCGCCTTCGCCGGCTACGCGCGGATCGCGACGCTGGGGGAGGAGGTCCGCGACCCCGCGCGGACGATCCCGCGGGCGATCCCGCTCGCGCTCGGGATCACGGTGGCGCTCTACGCGGCGGTGGCCGTCGCCGCGCTGCTGGCGGTCGGCCCGGACGCCCTGGCCGCGAGCGCCGCGCCGCTCGCCGACACCGTGCGCGCGGGCGACCTGGATGCGCTCGCCCCCGCCGTGCGCGTCGGCGCGGCCGTCGGGTCGCTCGCCGTCCTGCTCTCGCTGATCGCCGGCGTCTCGCGGACGACGCTGGCGATGGCGCGCGAGCGCGACCTCCCCGCACCGCTCGCCGCCGTCGACCCGCGCCACGGCGTCCCGGCCCGCGCCGAACTGGCGGCGGGCGCGATCGTGATCGCCGTCGTGCTGCTCGCCGACGTCCGCGGGGCGATCGCGTTCAGCTCGTTCGGCGTGCTCGTCTACTACGCGGTGGCCAACGCGTCGGCGCTGCGGCTGGCGCCCGACGAGCGCCGCTGGCCGCGGGCGCTCGCCGGGGCGGGGTTGGTCGGGTGCGTCGTGCTCGCCGCGACGCTGCCGGCGGCCGGGGTGGCCGTCGGCGCAGGGGTGCTGCTCGCCGGGGTGGTCGGGCGGTGGGTCGCGCTGCGGGCGGGGGGCGCCTAGGGCGGGGGTCGGCGGGACGACGGCCGGTCGCCGGGACGACGGCCGGTCGCCGGTCGCCGGGGAACGACGCCGGGCGGACGCGGGGCCGTCCCGGGTGAGCCCGGTCGCGCGCGAACCGAGGCGCCTTCCGCTGGTGAGGCGGATCGCTGCTGCTCCTCGACCACGATCCGCCTCGCCAGCGTGGTCCGCCTCACCGCGGCCGGGACCCGCCTCACCGCGGCCGCGATCTGCCTCACCTCGGCCGGGACCCGCCTCACCGTCGCCGCGACCCGCCTCACTTCGCCCGCGACCGCCTCGCCGGAGTCGCGACCCGCCTCGCTTCGGCCGGGACCCGCCTCGCTTCGGCCGGGACCCGCCTCGCTTCGGCCGGGACCCGCCTCGCTTCGGCCGGGACCCGCCTCACCTCGGTCGCGCCCGCCTGACGTCGCCCGCGGCCGGCTCACCGGGGCCGCGACCCGCCTCACCTCGGCCGGGACCCGCCTCACCTGGGCCGGGACCCGCCTCACCTGGGCCCGGGCCCGCCTCACCTGGGCCGCGATCCGCGTCACCTGGGCCGCGATCCGCGTCACCTCGGCCGCGACCTGCGTCACCTCGGTCGCGACCTGCGTCACCCCGGCCGGGCTGGGCCGCGCTCCGGCACGACTTGCCGCACCGGGACGGCCCCGTCGCCTGGGGCCGTCCCCCGCCCTCGGGAACCGGCGCCGCGCGCCGGCCGCCCGCCGATCCCCCTACGCCCGCGGCGCCTCCCGCAGCCGCACCGACAGGCACGTCACGCAGCCCTCGAGCTTCTCGTATTCCGTCACGTCGACCGTCACGACGTCGTAGCCCAGGTCGGCGTACAGCTCGGCCGTCTTCGGCGCCGAGGCGGACAGCAGGACGCGGTTCGGTCCCAGCGTGACGACCTGCGCGCCGAGGAACTCGGGCACCGCACGGAAGCCGGGCCAGAACGCGGCGCTCTCGAGCGCGTCCGGCCAGCCGACGAACGTGCCGTCCGGCAGCGCGGTCACGGCGGACTTCAGGTGCAGCGCGCCGGGGATCGGCACCGCGGTCAGGCGGCGGCCCTCGCCGGCGAGGATCCTGCGCAGCTGGCCGATGCCGGCGGCGTTCGACCGCGTGCTGCGGCCGACGTAGACGCGCTCTCCGAGCTTGAGGACGTCGCCGCCCTCGAGCGTGCCGGGCGCCTCGATGCGGGCGATCCGGTAGCCGAGCCGCTGCAGCGTCTCGGCGGTCGCCTCCTCCTCGCCGCGCCGCGCGTCCGTCGCCGGGCGGGTGATCACCGCCAGGTCGCCGAACACCGCGACGGTGTCCTCGATGAAGTGCGAGTCGGGGTGCTCGGGCGCGGCCTGCACCTCGACGATCTCCCAGCCGGCGTCCGCGATCGCCGCGACGTAGCCGTCCCACTGGCGCAGCGCCAGGTCGACGTCGACCGGCTGCCGGTCCAGGTGCGTCAGCAGGCCCTCGGCCAGCCGGGGGGAGGGACGACGGACGAGGGCGCGCGGAGCCGTGGGCATGCGCTCCATGGTGCCCGGCCGGCCCGACGGGCAACCCCGACGCTCCGTCGCGACCTGCGCGCGCCGTCCCGGCGGTCCGTCCGACGGCGTCCACGGCGCGCGGCACCCGACGCCGGCCGGCGTCCGCCCGCCCGCTCCCCGGAACGGAGCGACGAGGCCGCACCAGCAGGGCGAGGCGGACGGGAACGCGCGCCGCCCGCGGGCCGCACCGCGGCCCGTGGTCGCCCCTACGCCGTCAGGACGATCGGCGCGCCGTCCTGCACGACGATCGTGTGCTCGAAGTGCGCCGAGAGCGAGCCGTCGACGGTGGAGATCGTCCAGCCGTCCTCCTGCTCCTCCAGCTCGGCCGCGCCCAGGGTCAGCATCGGCTCGACGGCGATGACCAGGCCCTCGGGCAGCTTCTGCTTCAGGCTCGGCACGTCGAGGTTGGGGATCGTCGGCTCCTCGTGCAGCTTGCGGCCGATCCCGTGCCCGCACAGCTCCTCGAACGGCGACGCGCCGTGCCCCCGGGCGGTGCGCTCGACGGTCTGCCCGATCGTGCGCAGCGGCACGCCGGTGCGGATCGCGTTCAGGGCGTCCTTCAGGCACCGCTCCGTGACGTCGAGCAGGCGCTGCGCCTCGGGCGAGACCTGCCCGACCGGGACCGTGACGGCGGCGTCGGCCAGGAACCCGTCGCACTCGGGCGTGACGTCGAGCGTCACCAGGTCGCCCTCGCGCAGCTTGCGCCCGCCCGGGATGCCGTGGACGATCTCGTCGTTGACCGAGATGCAGGTCGAGCCGGGGAAGCCGTACGTCTCCATCGGCCCCGACACCGCGCCCAGCTCGTGGAACGTCCGCGCGGCGACCAGGTCGAGCTCGCCCGTCGTCACGCCGGGGGCCACGGCGGCCCGCATGCGGCGGATCGTCTCCGCCACCACGCCGCCGACGCGGCGCAGGCCCTCGAGCTCCTCCTGGGTGCGGACGATCATGGATCCAGCGTAGAGCGGCGCGGGGCCGGGGGCTCAGTCGCCCTCGTACGGGATCCGGTCGATCCGGCGGATCTCGCCCGCGGTGCCCCACTCGTTGCGGCCCAGGCGCGAGACGGGGGCCAGCCGTGCGATGTCGGGCAGGCCGTCGTCGGCCAGCACCTCGTCGGCGACGGCGGCGTGGACGACACGGCCCAGCACGATCGTCGAGTCGCCGAGCGAGAGCGTGCCGTGCAGGACGCACTCGAGCGCGACGGGCGACGCCGCCACCCGCGGCGGCCGCACCCGCAGGCTCGGCTCGCGCTCCAGCCCCGCGGCGTCGAACTCGGAGTGGTGCGCCGGGTAGTTCGTCCCCGTCGCGTTGACCTGCTCGAACAGGTCCTCCGGGGTCAGGTGGACGACGAACTCGCGCGTCGCCTCGACGTTGCGCAGCGTGTCCTTGCGCCCGACGGACGTGAACTGGACGACGGGCGGGTCGACGCACGCGACGGTGAAGAACGAGTGCGGCGCCAGGTTGTCCACGCCGTCCGCCGACGTGGACGAGACCCACGCGATCGGCCGCGGCACGATCGACGCGGTCAGCAGGCGGTAGAAGCGGCGGGCTCCCAGCTCGGCGGGATCGAAGTCGGTGCGCACCCGGCCGATCATGCCCCATGCGTCCGCGCGTCCCGGCCCCACGGGGCGAGCGCTCCCGTCCGGCGCGCCGTCCGCCGTCCGGCGCCCGCGCCCCCGGGGCGACGGGCCGAGCGGGGCCGCCTCGGCGCGGCCCGCCGCCATCGCGGCGACGGACCGGGCGAGGCGCCGCCTCCGCCCTCAGTCCGCCGGTGCCGGTGCCGGCCGGTGCACCCGCGCCATCGTCGACGCGGCGTCGGCGTCCTTGATCCGCAGCGCCAGGACGGCCGCCACCAGCAGCAGCCCGGCCGCCACGACGAACGCCGCGTGGTAGGCGCCCAGGTTCGGCGCCGGGCCGGCCGCCGTGGCCTCGACGGGCCCGACGACCGAGATCACCGTCGCCAGCGTCGCGACGCCGACCGCCGCGGACGTCTGCCGCAGCGCGTTGAACAGCCCGGACGCCTGCCCCGTCTCGCGGCCGCTGATGTTCGCGAACGCCGCGGACTGCTGCGGGATGAAGACGGACGACATCGCCAGGCCCAGGAAGAACATCGCCACGACCACGAACGCGTCCGGGGTGCCGCCGTCGATCCGGCTGAGCACGCCCGCGAGCACCGCGACGACCGCCGCCCCCGCCGCCATGAGCCGCCGCGGCCCGACCACGGGGTACAGCCGAGAGACCACCTGCGACCCGGCCATCACGCCGATGGCCTCGGGGAACGTCAGCAGGCCGCTCTCCATCGCCGTGCGCCCCAGGCCCTCCTGCTGCAGCAGCGGGAAGGCGTAGAGGAAGCCGAGGAACCCCGCCGTCGCCGGCAGCATCACCAGGGTCGCGCGGGTGAAGATGCGGTCGCGCAGCAGCCGCAGGTGCAGCAGCGGCGCGTCGGTCCGCAGCTCGTGCGCGACGAGCAGGACGAGCAGCACGATCCCCAGCACGCCGGGGACGACGATCTCGGGCGAGCCCCAGCCGCGGGCGGGCCCCTCGGAGACGCCGAACATCAGCGCGCCCAGGCCGACGCCCGCGAGCACGAAGCCCAGGGCGTCGAAGCGTCCGCGCTCGCCCGGCTCGGCCGGCGGCAGGAACGCCGCCCCGAAGGCGATGGCCGCCACGCCGACCGGCACGTTGACGAAGAACGCCCAGTGCCAGGAGAGGTGGTCGACGAAGACGCCGCCGAGCACCGGCCCGAGGGCAGGGGCGAGCGCCGTCGGCACCACGAGGACGCGCGAGGCCCGCACGCGCTCCTCCTGCGGGAAGACGCGGAAGAGCATCGCCATGCCGACGGGGGTCATCATCCCGCCGCCGACGCCCTGCAGCACGCGGAACGCGACGAGCTGCCCGAGCGAGCCCGCGAGGCCGCAGAGCGCCGACGCCGCGGTGAACAGCCCGAGGGCGATGAGGAAGACGCGCCGGGTGCCGAAGCGGTCCCCGAGCCAGCCCGACGCCGGGATGACCACGGCGAGCGACACGAGGTAGGCGGACGCGACGGCGCCGGTGCTCGAGATCGACGCGTCGAACTGCCGGCCGATCGTCGGGATCGCCGTGTTGACGATCGTCGTGTCCAGGATGTTCATGAACATCGCGGCGACGAAGACCGCCGCGACGGTCACCTTGGGGTTGCGCAGGGCGGAGGCCACCCCACGAGTCTGCCCGACGGGCGCCCGCGGCGAACGCCCGTAGCCCGCGGAGCGCGGCGGCGCCACGTCGCGTCGCGCCGCGCGCGGCCTCAGACTCCGTCGGCGATGGTGCTCGCGACGACCGACCTGGCGCAGGCGTGGGACCGCGCCTGGCCGGCGTTCGCGCTCGTCGCCGGGCTGCTGCTCCTGGGGCTCGTCGCCGAGCGCGGCGGGCTCTTCGCGTGGACCGGGGACCGCCTGGGCCGCGTGCCCGGCCCGCCCGTCGCGCTGGCGGTCGCGGTGTTCGCCGTGCTCGCCGCCGTCACCGCGGTCCTCAACCTGGACACCGCCGTCGTCTTCGTCACCCCGATCGCGATCCGGGCCGTGCGCCGCCGCGGCCTCGACCCGCGGCCGGTCGCCTACGCGGCGCTCGTGATGGTGAACGCCTCGTCCCTGCTCCTGCCGGGCGCGAACCTGACGAACCTCATCGTGCAGGGCGCCGACCCGATCGGCGGGGCGCGCTGGCTCGTCGAGGTCGCGCCGGCGGGCCTGGCGGCGGCGGTCGTCTCGGGCGCGGTCCTGCTGGCGATGGACCGCGGCGCGTGGCGGGCGGACGGCGGTGCGGTCGCGGGGGAGGACGAGGCGCACGCCGGGCGGCCCGACGCGCTGGCCGTCGCGGCCACCCTGCTCGCCTGCGGCCTGATCCTGGCGCTCACCGAGCCGGCGCTGCCCGTCCTGGCGCTCGGCGTCGTCACCGCCGGGCTGTGGGTGGCGCGCGGCCGCCTGCGGGCGGGCGACGCGGTGCGGGCCGTCGGCCCCGCCGTCCTGCTGGCGCTGCTGGCCCTCGTCGTCGCGCTCGGGTGGCTCGCGCGCCGCTGGTCCGCGCCCGGCGACCTCGTCGCCGACGCCGGCCCGCTCGCGACGGCGGCGATCGCCGCCGCCACCTCGGTCGTGGTCAACAACCTGCCCGCCTCCGCGCTGCTCACGGCCGGGGCTCCCGCGCACCCGGAGGCGCTGCTCGTCGGGCTCAACCTGGGCCCGAACCTCTTCGTCACCGGGTCGCTCGCCGCGTGGCTGTGGTGGCGCACGTGCGCGGCGGCGGGGGTCGACGTGACGCTGCGCGGGGTCGTGGCGCGCGGCGCCCCGGCGGCGCTGCTCGCGCTGCCCGCGGCCGTCCTGCTCCTGCCGTCCTGAGGCGCCGGGCGCCCCGCCGCGGCGGCGGACCGTGCACGCGAGGATGCGCGCGAGCGCGCGGCACGGCAGAATGCCGACGTGATGCGTACGACCCGCCTTCTCCCATTCGCCATGGCGTCGGCACTGGCGCTGGCCGCCACGGGCTGCGGCGGCACGACGTTCAAGAAGGACGAGCCGCAGACCGCGGTCCGCGACTTCCTGTCCGAGGCCCTCGTGACGGAGAACGGGCAGCGCGCCTGCGACTACATGACGCAGGAGGCGCAGAACGCCCTCGCCGAGCGCGGCACCCCGGGCGAGAAGTGCCGCGAGGCGATGGAGAAGGCCCAGCTCGTCACCGACGGCGAGGCCATCGGCGAGACCGGCGAGGTCAAGGACCTGGACTACAGCGTCCAGAAGGACGGGGACAAGGACGCCACCGTCACCGTGAAGACGAAGGGCGGACCGCAGCTCAACCTGACCCTGCGTCAGGACGAGGGCCTCGGCAACCTCTACCACCCGATCAACCCCTGGCGGATCACCGGCGGCGCCGAGCCGCTGGTCCAGGGGCGCTGAGCGGCGTGGGCGCTCCCTCCCCGACGGGGGAGGGCGCGCGGCGCCCGGCCGCCGTCGTCTTCGACAACGACGGCACGTTCCTCGAGACCGAGGCCGCGTGGTCCCGGGCCGAGGCGGAGCTGTTCCGGCGCCGCGGCGTCCCCTTCCTGCCCGAGCACAAGCGCCGCCTGCTCGGCACGAGCTTCGCGGCGGCCGCCCGCACGCTGGAGGAGGTCCTCGGCGAGCCCGGCGGCGGCCCCGCGATCATGCGCGAGCTGACCGGCCTGGTGCACGACGAGCTCGACGGTCCCGTGCCGCCCATGCCGGGCGCGGAGGACCTGGTCGCCGCCCTGCGCGCCGCCGACGTGCGCGTGGCGATGGCGACGAACGCGGCCCGCTCGTTCGCCGAGAAGGCGCTGCGCCGCGCCGGCCACACGGAGACGTTCTCCGTGCTCCTGACCGCGGACGACGTCGCCGCGCCGAAGCCGGCGCCCGACATCTACGTCGCGGCTGCCGAGGCGCTGGGACTGGACCCCGCGGACTGCGTGGCGGTCGAGGACAGCCCCACCGGCGTGCGCGCCGCCCGGGCCGCCGGCATGACCGTGCTCGGCGTGTCGAGCTTCCCCGGGGTCGACCTGTCCGAGGCGCACCACCGGCACCCGTCGCTCGAGGATCCCGCCCTGTGGGCGCTCCTCGGGCTCGCCCGCTGAGCCGGCGCGGTCGGCCCCGACGGGGCTAGGCGCGGGGCGGTCCCTCGCGGTCCCCGCCCGCGGCGGGGCCCCGGCCCGCCTGGCGCAGGGCGGTGTCGCGCAGCGCCCGGGCCGAGGCGCTCAGCGGCCGGTCTGCGGGCGCCACGATCGACGTGACGAACTGGAGGCTCGGCCCGCGCAGCGGCACGAGCGCCACGCCGCCCGTGGCGGGCGCGGCGCCCCCGAACGACCGCGGCACGAGCGCGACGGCGAGCCCGTGGCGGACGACGTCGATGATCGTCCCGATGTCGCCCAGCTCGTACTCGACGCGCCGCTGGACCCCGGCGGCGGCGAACGCGCGGTCCATCACCACGCGCGCCCAGCCGGGAGGCACGTCGGCGAACGGCTCGTCCGCCAGCTCGGCGAGCGCCACCGACGAGCGCGCCGCCAGCGGGTGATCCGCGGGCAGGGCGACGACCAGGTCCTCGCGCATCAGGGGGACGGCCGTCAGGCCGGCGAGCTGCTCCTCGGGCAGACCGACGATCGCCAGATCGAGCCGGCCGTCGCGGACGTCGGCGGCCGCCGACGCGCTGCCGCGCTGCCGCGGCAGGACACGCACGTCCGGGTGCTCGCCGCGGAACGCCGTGAGCAGGCGCGCCAGGCGGAACCCCGCCCCCTGCTGCACCTGCATGATCCCCAGGCGGACGGTGCCGCGCAGGCCGCCGCGCAGCTCGTCGGCCGCGTCCCGCAGTCCCTGGGCGGCGGCGAGCGTGGCGAGCGCCCGGGGCAGCATCTCCGCGCCCGCGTCGGTCAGCCCGACCGGTCGCGACGCCCGCCGCACCAGCTCGACGCCGAGGTCCGCCTCGAGGGCCCGCACGGTCGCCGAGACGGCGGACTGCGCCAGGTGCAGCCGGTCGGCCGCCCGGGAGAAGCTGCGCTCCTGGGCGACCGCGACGAAGACCTCGAGGTGACGCAGCTCCATGCCCCTTTATCGCACGGACAGATGATCGTCAGCGGCGATCAGCGTTGCCGACGATGAGGCGCCGCCGCACGATGGGCCCCGTACCCCGACCGACCGAGGACCGCCCATGGCCGCTGCTGCTCGACCTCTCCCGCCGACCACCGTCACGCCGCACGGCGGCCGCGACGCCGCGCCGACCGCGGCGCCCCGCTGCCCCGACGTCGACCCGGCCGACCACGCCCACCGCCGCCGGCACGGCCGCGGGTTCTGGGCGGTCGCGTTCGCGTTCGCCGCGATCATGGCCCTGTCGACCGTCCCCAGCCCGCTCTACCCGCTGTACGTCGCGCGCGACGGGCTCTCGCCCCTCACGATCACCCTCGTCTACGCCGCGTACGCGATCGGGGTGGTGGGCAGCCTGTTCCTGGCCGGCCACGTGTCGGACTGGCACGGCCGCCGGCGGGTGCTGCTGCCCGCGCTCGCGACCGCCGCGCTGAGCGCGGGCGTCTTCCTGGCCTGGACGGACCTGTGGGCGCTGTTCCTGGGTCGGGTCCTGAACGGCATCGCCATCGGCGCCGTGACGGCCACGGCGACGGCGTACCTGGCCGAGCTCCACGCCCGGCACCGCCCGGACGCGTCGGCCGCCCGCGCGCAGCTCGTGGCGACGGCCGCCAACCTGGGCGGGATCGGCCTGGGGCCGCTCGTGTCGGGCGCCCTGGCGCAGGGGGTCGGCGCGCCGCTCGACGTGCCCTACGCGGTGGCCCTCGCCGCCCTGCTGCTGGGGGCCGTGGCGGTCGCCGTCAGCCCCGAGACGCGCGAGCGGCCGGTGCCGCGTCCGCGCTACCGGGCCCAGCGCGTCGCGGTGCCGCGCGCCGCCCGCGGTCGCTTCTTCGCGGCGGCCCTCGGCGCCCTGCTGGCGTTCGCGACGCTGGGGCTCTTCACCGGCCTGGCGAGCACGATCCTGACCGGCACAATGCACCGGACCTCGCCCCTGCTGGCGGGCGCCTCGATCTTCGTCGCCTTCGCGGCGGGCGTCGCGGCCCAGCTCGGCACGGGCCGCTGGGGCCTGCGCCGGACGCTCGGCGTGGGGATGGCCCTGATCGCGATCGGCCTGGCGGTCCTCGTGCTCGCCGTGTGGCTGCCGACCCCCAGCCTGACCCTCTTCCTGCTGGGCGGCGCGGTCGCCGGCGCGGGCTCCGGCGCGCTCTTCAAGGGCACGCTGGGGACGGTCGTCGGGCTCGCGACCGACGACGGGCGGGCGGAGGCGCTGGCGGGCCTGTTCCTGGCCGGGTACGTCGGGCTCTCGGTCCCCGTCGTCGGCGTCGGGCTGGCGCTCCAGGGCACGAGCACCCGGGTGGCGCTGCTGGGCTTCGCGGTGCTCGTCGTCGGCGCGGTGCTGGCCGCGGCCCCGACGTTGCTCGGTCGGCCGGGCCGGCCGGCGTCGGCGGCGCCGCCCGAGGCCGTCTGAGCGGCCTGCGGGCGGCGCCCCGCCCGCAGGCGCTGCCCGCCGCGTGTTCTCTTGCGCCGGGCCGGCGTGCGCCGGGGCGGGAGCACCGGTCCCGGAACGGCGACGGGGCGGCCCAGGCCGCCCCGTCGGGGTGCGCGACCCCGCGGGGCCGCCGGGTGACGCCGGGGCGTCAGTCGTTCGTGAAGAGGTTCAGCAGCGTGAGGAAGATGTTCACGATGGCGACGAAGATGCCCGTCGCGAGCCAGATGACGTCGTCCTCCGTGGCCTGCAGGCGCAGGACGTTGAAGTAGACGACGATCGCCACGGCCGAGAAGGCGCCGATCGCCAGGCTGACGGCGTCGCCGGCGACGCCGCCGCCCCCGCCGAAGACGAGCATGACCCACGAGACGGCGACGGCGCCGAGCAGCAGGAACGACAGGGGCCGCATCCAGCCGGACAGGTCCTTGGCCGTCAGCGCGCCGACGGCGCCGGCGGCGGCGACGACCAGGCCGGTGGTGATCGCGGCGTTCGTCACCGCGTCGGGCTGGGCGACGCTGTAGGCCTGCAGCACGGGGCCGAGGCCGAGGCCCATCAGGAGGGCCACGATGAACAGGACGCCCATCCCGGCGGCGCCGGTGCGCAGCGCGCCGACGAAGTTCTGGGCGAGGAGCAGCACGATCGCGCCGATCGTGCAGCCCATGGCGGCGCCGCGGGTCAGGTCCTGCCCGACCTGGGAGCCGACGACGAGGAACGCGATCGCGATCGCGACCAGGAACATCGTTTGGCTGAGCAGCGCGCCGAACGAGGCGCGCCGCGCGGTGGAGTACGGGAGGGAGTACGTGGTCTCCGGCATTCGGGATCTCGCTGTGGGTCCGGGGAAACTCGGAGGACGATCATCGCGCCCGCCGCTGAGGCGAGGGTAAAGCACCGTCCGCCATTCGTGGCGGCGCCCGCCAGACGAGTGGCTGCACGCCACCTCGCGAGGCGGCCCGGCGCCGTCCCGCCGCGCCGCGCGCGTACCCTGGGGACGTGGCCGCCGGCGCGCTTCCCCCGACCCCGATCCCGCTGGCGGGCCTGGCCGAGATCGCCGACGCCGTCGGCTCGTTCTTCTCGAGCTTCGCCCACGTCCGGCTCGTGCCGCTGCTGATCGGGCTCGTCTGCTTCGTCCTCTACCTGACGATCCGCTCGCGGGCGTACTTCCACACCCTGCGGGCCGCGTACCCCACGGAGCGCTTCCGGTGGAGCCGGATCTGGGGCGCGTACATCGCCGCCTACGGCTTCAACAACGTCATCCCGGCGCGCGGCGGCGACGTCATCAAGGTCTTCCTCGTCAAGACGTCGGTGCCCCGCTCGACGTATCCGGCGATCACGGCGTCGATGTTCGTCGAGGCGGTCTTCGACCTGTCGATCGCGATCCCGATCCTCATCTTCGCGTTCACGCAGGGCGTGTTCCCGAAGCCGCCGGACTTCGCCGACCTGGGCGCGTTCGACCTGTCGTTCGTCTTCGCGAACCCGCACGTGACGCTCTTCGTCCTCACCGTCGTGGCGATCGCGCTCCTCGTCGCCTTCGCGCTGCTCTCCGAGCGCGCGCGGCGGTTCTGGGCGCGCGTGCGGCAGGGCCTGGTCATCCTGACCGACCGCCGACGCTTCTTCCGCGAGGTCTGGCTCGTGCTCTTCGCCGGCTACCTCGTGCGCCTGGCCGCGTTCTGGGCGCTGCTCGAGGCGTTCCACGTCGGCGGCTCGGTGCGCAACGTGCTGCTCGTCCACGGCATCAACGCCGTCGCCTCGCTCATGCCGTTCACGCCCGGCGGCGCCGGGGTGCAGCAGGCGTTCATGGTGAAGGTCTTCGCCGCGTCGGCGACGGGGGCGACGGTCGCGGCCTACTCCGTGGGCCAGCAGATCGTGATCGCCGTCGCGTGCCTGGCGGTCGGCTTCGTCGCCCTGGTGAAGATCTTCGGCTTCCGCTCCTTCAAGGAGGTCATCGCGGCCGGGAAGGAGCACCGGTCGGCGGAGACGTCGGCCGAGGCCGGGCCCGGCCCGGCGGCCTGAGGGCGGCGCGTCCGGGGACGCGCCGCGCGGCGCGGGCCTAGCCCAGGCCCTGGCGCGCCTCGCGCACCAGGGTGACCGCCTCGGGGAAGACGACCGCCATCACCTGGCGGATCTGGTTCGCCTGCGCCTCGGCGTCGCCCTGCAGGTTGACGCGGCCGATCGCGGCCACCGTCATCTGCACGGCCAGGCCGATCGCGTTGTCCGCCCAGGCCAGCTTCTGCTGGCCCTGCATCTGCTCAGCGAACTCCATCATCTTCCGCTGCAGGTCGTCGGGATCGCCGAACAGTCCGCCAAAGCCTTCCATGGGGCGATCGTAGCGGCCCGGGGCCGCGGGGCCGAGCGGCGGCCCCGGTGCCCGCCAAGGACCGGGGCGGTCCCTACAATCCCCCGGCGTGGCCCGGCTGACCCCGCGACAGCGCGCCTGGCGCGCCCGGATCGAGGCCGTGCTGCGCGTCGCCGCGCCGGCGCTCGACGTCGTGGTGATCGGGGCCGACCGCACGCGCCGCCTGGGCGTCGCGGTCGAGCGGACGGTCGTCCGCGTCGCCCGCCGCCCCCGAGCGTCCCAGTCCTCCGACCGGAATCCCGCATGAGCACCCAGCGTCAGCGCACCGCCCGCCCGATCCCCGACCCGAAGGATCCGGCGGAGACCGTCGCGATCGAGCGCCCGTGGCTGCGCCGCGCGGGCCTCCTGTCGCTGCTCGCGGGCATCCTGCCGATCGTCTCGCTGCTGCTGCAGCTCAACGCGTCGAGCGGCATCCGCAACGACGTGGCGAACGTCAAGACGGTCGGCCAGGCGCTCTCCGCCTACGCCGACGGCACGCAGGGCCAGGGACTGCGCGGCGAGCAGGCCGAGATCGCCGCCCACTACGGCGACCACGCCCTGACGATCACGCTGGCTACCGGCCTGGGCGGCCTGGCGCTGCTCTTCGCCGCGCCGGTGCTCTACGGCCTGCTGCGCTCCTCGTGGCGCCGCCGCCCGTCCTTCCCGCGCGCGTTCATGTGGGCGCCGGTCGTCGGCGCCGTCCTCTTCGCGGTCGGCACGACCGCCGCGATGGCCTACGGCACCTCGAAGATGGCCGACTTCGCCGCGCTGCCCGCCGTGCAGCAGACGAACGCCGCGGCGTCCGACGCCCTGACGGCCACGGGCGACCTGAGCATCCTCTCCATCGCCAGCGTCTTCGGGCAGATGTTCGTGGCCGTCGGCCTGGGCGCCGCCGCCCTGTCCGCCATGAACACCGGGCTGCTGACCCGCGCGATGGGCGTCATCGGCGTGCTGCTCGCGATCCTCATCGTCGTGCCGCTCATCCCGCGCCAGGAGTTCCTGCGCGCCTTCTGGTTCCTCGCGCTCGGCGCCGTGCTGCTCGGCCGCTGGCCCGGCGGTCGTCCCGCCGCGTGGGAGGCCGGCGAGGCACGGCCGTGGCCCAGCCGGGCGCAGATGCTCGAGGAGGCCGAGCGGGCGAAGGCCGCCGCCGCGGGCGGCGCCTCCGCGGACGACGACGCCGCCCCGGCACCGAAGCCGAAGGCCGGCGGCGACCGCCGGCGCCGCCGCAAGTAGCGCCGACCCCCCGGCGTGCGCCCCACCCCGGGGCGCCCGCACGGACCCGCCGGTTCGGGCGCGCCCACCGGCGCAGGCGTCCCACGGCTGCGCCACCCTGGGGGGCATGCGTCCGCTGCCCCTCGCCCTCGCCGGCCTCGTGGCGCTCAGCGCCTGCGGCGGCACCGACGGCGAGGCGCCCGGTGCCGCGCCCACCGCGGCCACCACCACGCTCGCCGCCCCGCGGGCGACGACCGCCGCGCCCGCCGCAACGACCGCGCCCGCCGCCACCACCGCGCCCCCGGCCGACCGGCCCGAGACCGTCGCCACCGGCCTGGACGTGCCGTGGGCCATCGCCTTCCTGCCGGACGGGGACGCGCTCGTGTCCGAGCGCGTCGGGCGGATCCGGCGGATCGCGGCCGACGACCACGCGGTCAGCACGGCGATGCGGGTCCCCGGCGTCGCCGCGCAGGGCGAGGGCGGGCTGCTGGGCCTGGCGGTCTCGCCGACGTACGCGCGCGACCGCTGGGTCTACGCGTACCTGACGACCGCCCGCGACAACCGCATCGTGCGCTTCCGCCTGGGCGACCGCCGCGTGCGTCCGGTCCTCACGGGGCTGCGGAAGGGCGTGATCCACGACGGCGGCCGGATCGCGTTCGGTCCCGACGGCATGCTGTACGCCGGCGTCGGCGACACGGGGGACACGTCGCTCGCCCAGGACCGACGGGCGCAGAACGGCAAGATCCTGCGGATGGAGCCCGACGGGTCCGTCCCGCGGGGCAACCCGTTCCGCGGCTCGCGCGTGTGGTCGCTCGGGCACCGCAACGTCCAGGGCCTCGCGTGGGACGCGCGCGGCCGCCTGTGGGCCAGCGAGTTCGGGCAGGACCGGCGCGACGAGATCAACCGCATCCGCAAGGGACGCAACTACGGCTGGCCCGTCGTCGAGGGCGTCGGCGCCACCCGCGGCGGCCGGTACGCGAACCCGCTCGTGACGTGGTCGACGGACCAGGCGTCGCCGAGCGGGGTGGCCGTCGCCGGCGGCCGGCTCTACGTCGCCGCGCTCCGCGGCCAGCGGCTGTGGCGCGTGCCGCTGCGGGGCGCGCGCACGGGCACGCCGCGCGCCCTGCTGACCGGGCGCCTCGGCCGGCTCCGCGCCGTGGCGGCCGCCCCGGACGGGTCGCTGTGGGTGGCGACGTCGAACCGCGACGGCCGCGGCGCCGTCCGCGACGGGGACGACCGCATCGTGCGCCTCCGACCGTGAGCGGAGCCGGGCCGCCCGGCCGGCCCGCGCCGCCGGGCTACGCCGACGGCGCGTCGCCCCCGGCGCACGCGCCGAGGATGCGGCACACCGCCATGTCGGCGTAGGCGTCCGCGACCGCCTCGAGCGACAGGCGGCCATCCTCGCGGAACCAGCCGTTGACGGACTGCATCAGCCCGAGGATCGCCGTCGCGGCGAGGTCGGCGTCGTCGACGCGGAAGACGCCGCGGGCGCACCCCTCCCGCACCGTGGCGGTGACGGCCTCCTGGTACCGGCGCCGCAGGCCGCGGACCTCGGCGTACGAGGTCTCGTCCAGCTCGCGCATCTCGCGCTCGCCCACGTCGTGCGCGGCGCGGTGCGTCCAGAAGTAGACGACCTCGGCGCGCAGCACGCGGCGCAGCCGCTCGGCGGGATCGCCGTCGCCCTGCAGGGTCGGCAGGTGCTCCGCCAGGAAGGCGTGCATGTAGTCCAGCGCGATGGCGCGCAGGATGTCGCGCTTGGACCCGAAGTGGTGGTACAGGCTGGACCCGCGGATGCCGACGGCGTCGGCGATCGCGCGCATGCCGACGGCGTGGTAGCCGTTCTGGGCGAACAGCTCGGTGGCGACCCGCAGGATGTCGTCGCGCCGGGACCGTCCGGCGGCATCGTCGTCGACGTCGGCGTCGCGCACGACGGTCGGGCTGGCGGGCGCGGTCCTGGATGTATGTGGGACGGTGGACACGCAGGAACGGTACCCAGTCGCGACGCCCGCGAGACGCCCGATCCACGGACGTACCGCCCCGTGCCCGGGTCGTGGCCTGCGCCCAGGCCCCGCCTCGGCGCCCGGGTACGCTGCCCGCATGTCCGTCCGCCTCCACGACGACGCGCCCCACGCCCTGACCTGGGTGGTACGGGAGCCGATGGCGCGCGCGTCGCACGCGCTCGTCGACGACGGGCGGGTCTGGCTCGTCGATCCCGTCGCGGACGACGAGGCGCTCGAGCGCGCGGCCGCGCTCGGCGAGCCCGTCGGCGTGCTGCAGCTCCTCGACCGCCACAACCGCGACGCGGCCGCGGTGGCGCGCCGCTTCGGCGTGCCGCTGGTCCGCCTGCCGGGGGTCCTGGGTGGCACGCCGTTCGAGGTGCTGCCCGTCGTCGACCGCCGGTGGTGGCGCGAGGTCGCGCTGTGGTGGCCGGAGCGTCGCCTGCTGCTCGTCCCCGAGGCGCTGGGGACGGTGCCGTACTTCACCCTCGGGCAGGGGCCGGTCGGCGTGCACCCGGCGCTGCGCGCCACGCCGCCGACGCTCCTGCGCGGGTTCGCGCCCGAGCGGCTGCTCGTCGGCCACGGCGGCCCGGTGGGCGAGGACGCGGCCGGCGCGGTCGTGCGGGCGCTCGCGCACCCGCGCCGCGACGTGCTGGCCGGGCTGCGCCGGCTGCCCGGGCTGCTGCGCCGGTGACCCGCCCTACCGGGGCGGCAGCGGCAGCTTGCGCCCCGGGTTCATGATCCCGCGCGGGTCGAGGGCGTCCTTCACGGCCCGCTGCGCCGCGAGGACCGCGGGGTCCAGCCGCTCGGCCGCCTCGCGCTTGACCAGGCCGATGCCGTGCTCGCCGGACAGCGCCCCGTCCAGCTCCTGGGCGATGTCGAGCAGCCCGTGGGCGGCCTCGGCCGCGTGCTCGAGGGCCGCCTGGTCGTCGCGGTCGACCATCACCGTGGCGTGCAGGATGCCGTCGCCGGCGTGGCCCCACGAGGTCGTCTCGACGCCCTGCTCGGCGCCCAGGCGGTCCACCGCCGCGAGCGCGTCGCCGAGCCGCTCGGCGGGGACGACGACGTCCTCGGAGAGCTTGCCGCCGCGCGCGGCCACCACGGACAGCGACACGCCGTCGCGCCAGCGCCACAGCTCCTCGACCTCGGCCCGGGTCGACGGCTCGCGGACGAGCAGCGCGTCCTCGCGGATCGCCTCGGCCAGCGCCGCGGCCTCCAGGCGAGCGATCTCCTCCGTGCCGATCGCCTCGACGAGGACCGCGAACGCCGCGCCGTCGGGCAGGCCGCCGGGGAACGTCGCCGCCGCCGCGCGCAGCGCGCCGCCGTCGAGGAACTCGAGCGCCGTCGGCACCACGCCGCACGCCATCGCGTAGCCGAGGGCGTTCAGCCCGGCCTCGCGGTCGGCGTAGACCGCGAGCACGGGCAGAGCCAGCTCGGGCGCGGGCTGCAGGCGCAGCGTCACCTCGGTGATGACGCCCAGGGTGCCCTCGGACCCGCAGAGCAGGCCGACGAGGTCGAGCGTCTCGACGCTCTTGCGGGCGCTGCCGCCCAGGCGGACGAGCTCGCCGCCGGGCAGCACGGCCTCGAGCCCGCTGACCCACGCCCGCGTCGAGCCGTGGCGGAAGGAGCGCGGGCCGCCGGCGTTCGTCGCGACGTTGCCGCCGATCATGCACGCCTCCGCGGACCCGGGGTTGGGCGCGAAGAACAGGCCGGCCTCGAGGCAGCGGCGGTGGACGTCGTGCGTCGTCACGCCGGCGGGGAACGTGCCGCGCCAGGCCTCGGGCACGAGCTCGCCCGGGCCGTTCAGGCGGTCCGTCGCCAGGACGATCGCGTTCGCGCCCTCGGGGCCCATGCCGGGGACGGCGCCGCCGGAGTACCCCGTCCCGCCGCCGCGGGGCACGACCGGGACGCCCTGCTCGCCGGCCCAGCGCACGACCCGCGCGACCTCCTCGGGGGTGCCCGGGTGGACGGCGGCGAGCGCGGTGCCGCGCAGGCCCCGCGTCTCGGTGGCGTCCTGCAGCAGCTCGGACGCGACGACGGGCGCCTGCACGTGCGCCTCGCCGACGATGCGGGCGAGGTCGCGCCCCGCGGCGGCGGCGTCGCGGGCGGGGACGTCGTCGGAGCGCGGGGCGTCGGCGTCGGCTTCGATCCTGGCCATCTCAGTCGTCCTTCCGGGGGGTGGGCGCCGCGGCGCCGGCGGCGCGCAGGGCGGCGCGGCGGACCTTGCCGCTCGCGGTCTTGGGCAGGTCGTCGACGAACTCGACGATCCGCGGGTACTTGTACGGGGCCGTCGTCGCGCGGACATGGGCCTGCAGCTCGGCGGCGAGGGCGTCCGTCGGGGCGTGCCCGTCGCGCAGCACGACGACGGCGCGCACGACGCTCCCGCGCTCCTCGTCGGGAGCGGCGACGGCCGCGGCCTCGGCGACGGCGGGGTGCGCGACGAGGGCGGACTCCACCTCGAACGGGCCGATGCGGTAGCCGGACGAGATGATGACGTCGTCCGTGCGGCCCTCGAAGAAGAGGAAGCCGTCGTCGTCCTGCGTGACGCGGTCGCCGGTCCGCCACGGCTCCGCGGCGCCCTGGCGGTCGGGGCCGTCGGGGGCGCCGCCGGGGCCGAGGTAGCCGACGAAGAAGGTCGGCACGGTCGCCGGGTCGACGACGAGCTCGCCGTCGTCGACCCACGCCCGCACGCCGGGCAGCGGGCGGCCCATCGAGCCGGGCTTGACGGTGCCGCCGGGCGGCACGCCGGTGATCTGTCCCGTCTCGGTCTGCCCGTAGCCGTCGCGGATCTCCAGGCCGGTGGCGTCGCGCCAGGCGCGGAGCGTCTCGGGGTTCAGCGCCTCGCCGGCGGCGACGAGCCCGCGCATGGCGGGCAGCGGTCCGAGGGCCGTGCGCTTCGCGATCACGCGGTACTCCGTCGGCGCCATGCAGAGGACGGTCACGTCCTCCTCGCGCGCCACCGCGAGCCGCTCGGCGGGGTCGAACCGCGCGTCGTGCAGGAGCGCCGCGGCGCCGCGCAGCCAGGGGGCGATGAAGACGTTGCGGGCGCTCTTGCTCCAGCCGCTCGCGGCGGTGCACCAGACGAGGTCGCCGGGGCCGGCGGCGAGCCAGTGCTCGGCCTGCAGCGCCTGCCCGGTCAGGTAGCGCTGGCCGTGCAGCACGGGCTTCGCCCGGCCCGAGGTGCCGCTCGTGAACGTGATCAGGCACGGGTCGCCCGGGGCCAGCGCCACGGCGGGGGCCGGGTCCGCGTCCAGGAGCGCCGGGTCGGGCACGAGGACGACCGCGGGCTCGGGGGCCCGCGCCGCCCCGTCCGCCGACGGCGCCGCGAGGGCCGCCCGCAGGGTCGCCTCGTCGCGGGCGTCGGCCACGACCAGCCGGGGGTGGACCGCGTCGATCCGCGCCCGCAGGTCGGCGGGCCGCAGCTGCTCCGTGCAGGGGAGCACGACGGCGCCGAGGCGGAAGCACGCGACCATCGTCAGCACCCACTCGGGGCGGTTGCCGATCAGCGTCATGACGACGTCGCCGCGCCCGGCGCCGCGGGCGGCGAGCGCGCCGGCGAGCCGGGCCGACGCGTCCGCGACGTCGCCGAACGTCCACTCGCGGCGCCGCCCGTTCCGGGCACGCTCGACGAGGGCGCGCGCCGCCGGGTCGGCGGCGTCGACGGTGTCGCGGGCGAAGTTCATGCCGCGGCCATCCTAGCCACGTCGAGGCGGCTTGCGCATGTGACATGTCACGTGGTAGACCTCCGTCCCGTGACGGGCGGCACACCGCCGCCCCCGGACCTACGACCGCCAGGAGTGGTGCGCATGGGCGCTCAGCACGAGTCGATCTTCACGATGGAGGCGACCCCGATCAAGTTCGGCGCGGGCGCCATCGCCGACGCCGGATGGGAGCTCAAGCGGCTGGGGGTGACGCGGGCGATGCTCGTGACCGACCCGGGCGTGGTGGCGACCGGCATCCCGGCCCGGGTGCAGGAGGCGATCGAGGCCGAGGGCATCGAGGTCGTCGTCTACGACCGCTCCCGCGTCGAGCCGACGATCGACTCGCTCCAGGACGCCGCGGACTTCGCGCTCGAGGCGAAGGTCGACGGCTTCGTGTCCGTCGGCGGCGGGTCGTCGATGGACACCGCGAAGGTCTCGTGCCTCGTCACGAGCCATCCGGCGCCGATCCTCGACTACGTCAACGCGCCGGTCGGCAAGGGCAAGAAGCCCGCCACGCCGCTCCTGCCGCACCTGGCGATCCCGACGACGTCGGGCACGGGCGCCGAGGCCACGACCGTCGCGGTCCTCGACATCCCGGACCTGAAGGTCAAGACGGGCATCTCGCACCGCTACATGCGCCCGGCGCAGGGCATCGTCGACCCCGAGGTCACCCGCACCCTGCCGGCGGAGGTCACGTCGTCCGCCGGCCTGGACGTCGTCTGCCACGCGGCGGAGAGCTACATCTCGCGGCCCTTCGACTCGCGGGAGAAGCCGGCGTCGCCCGACGACCGCCCGCCGTACCAGGGCGCCAACCCGATCGCCGACGTGTGGTCCGCGAAGGCGCTGGAGTTCGGCGGCAAGTACCTGCGCCGCGCGGTCGCGGACCCCGAGGACACCGAGGCGCGCGGGTTCATGATGCTCGGCGCCACGATGGCGGGCGTCGGCTTCGGCTCCGCCGGCGTGCACATCCCGCACGCCTGCGCCTACCCGATCGCCGGCCTGAAGCACGTCTACGAGCCGCCGGGCTACCCGCAGGACCACCCGTTCGTACCGCACGGCCACTCGGTGATCGTCACGGCGCCCGCCGCGTTCCGCTTCACCTACGACGCGGCCCCCGAGCGCCACCACGAGGTCGCCTGCCTGCTGACCGGCAAGACGCTCGACGAGCTCGGCGGCCCGTCGCCCGACCTGCTGCCGGACGTCCTGCGCGACCTGATGCGCGACGTCGGCGCGCCGACCGGCATCGAGGAGCTCGGCTACACCGAGGACGACATCCCCGAGCTGGTGCAGGGCGCGCTCAAGCAGCAGCGCCTCCTCGTGATCGCGCCGAAGACGCCGACCGAGGACGACCTGGCCGACATCCTGCGCGCGTCGCTGCGCGCCATCTGAGCGGGCCCTGACGGGACCGGACCACCGAGGGAGAGAGGGACGATGACGGACGAGATCCGCCTGTACATGTTCGACGGCGGCACCCTGAAGTGCCACGTCGAGAACATCAAGATGAACCAGGGCCTGGGGGAGGAGTACGAGATCCCGGTCCCCTGGTACCTCATCACCCACCCGAAGGGCCACGTCGTCATCGACGGGGGCAACGCGAAGGCCGCGGCCGAGGACCCGAAGGGGTACTGGGGCGGCATCTCCGACGTCTACTGGCCCGTCGTCGCCGACGACCAGCACGTGATCCCGGCGCTGCAGAAGGCGGGCTTCGACCCGGCGGACGTCAAGTGGGTCGTGCAGAGCCACCTGCACCTGGACCACACGGGCGCGCTGTCGGTGATCGACCAGTTCCCGAACGCGCAGGTGCTGTGCACCCGCACCGAGTACGAGTACGCCCACGCGCCCGACTGGTTCGCCGACGGCGGCTACATCAAGGCCGACTACGTCAAGCCGGGCGTGCCGTGGGTGCTGCTCGACGAGGGCGACGACGGCTACGACCTGTTCGGCGACGGCACCCTGCGCCTGTGGCGCACCCCGGGCCACGCGCCGGGCCACCAGTCGTTCGAGGTCAACCTGCCGAGCGGCACGACCATGCTGCTGACCGTCGACGCGGCCTACACGACGGACCACTGGAACGAGCAGGCGCTGCCGGGCTTCGTCGCCTCGGTCGTCGACGCGGTCCGCTCGGTGCAGAAGCTCAAGCGGATCGCCGCCCGCACCGACGCGACGGTGGTCACGGGCCACGACCCGGACGCCTGGGCGACGTTCAAGCACGCCCCGGAGTACTACGACTGAGCCCCGCCGGCCCGGGCGCGAACGCGCCCGGGCCGCCGCCGCGCGCCGTAGGATCGCGCCCCGTGAGCACCCCCGATCCCCCCGCCTTCGCGCCGCTCGAGGACCCGGCCGGCGGGGGCGTCACGCTGACCGCGCGGGTCGCGGAGCAGGTGCGCGACGCGATCGCCGACGGGCGCCTGCAGCCCGGCATGCGGCTGTCGGTCCCGCAGCTCGCCGAGCAGCTCGGGGCGTCCCGCACCCCGGTGCGCGAGGCGCTCCTGCTGCTCGAGAGCCAGGGCCTGGTGCGCTTCGAGCGCAACCGCGGGGTGCGGATCCTCGAGACGCCGCTCCACGACCTGGAGGAGATCTTCACGCTGCGCCTGCTGCTCGAGGTCCCCGCCACGCGCCGCGCCACGACGCTCGTGGGCGCGGACGAGCTCGCCGCCCTGCGCGAGCACCTGGCGACGATGCGCGCGCACGCGGGGGAGGACGACGAGACGGCGTTCATGGCCGCCGACCGGCGCTTCCACGACGTGCTGCTGCGCGCCGCCGGCAACCGGCGGCTGGCCGACCAGGTCGTGAACCTGCGCGACCTCGTCCGCTTCCTCGGCGCGTCGACCGCGGGGCGCTCCCGCACGCTGACGACGATCCTGGGCGAGCACGAGGCGATCCTGGCGGCCGTCGAGGCGCGCGACGCCGACGCCGCCGCGGCGGCGATGCGGGCGCACCTGCTCGCGACCGCCGGGCTGCTGCTGGCGCAGGAGGGCGGCGGCGGGCCGCACGAGCTGGCCTGGTCGGCGCTGCCGGAGGCGAGCTGATCCCCCGTCCGCGCATCGTCCCGACGGCCGTCGGGTACCGGCGGAGCGGGCGTCCGGGGCGACGGCGGGCACGTCGTCTGCCGCCGGCCGGAATTCCGCGACGCGCCGTCCCCTCGGGGGTCGGAACGCCGCGTGGCACGATGGAACCACCCGCCGCGACCCGGCGCCGACGCCCGTCGGCCCGCCGCGGCAGCACCGAGGAGAGCACAGGATGAGCACGGCAGAGCAGTCCACCACCGACCTCCCGCTGCGCGTCCCGGCGCAGAGCCACGTCGACGGCTCCTGGACCGCCCTGGGCGGCGAGACGTTCGTCGTCACGAACAAGGCGGACGACAGCGAGCTCGCGCACGTCACCGACGCCACGCCCGAGGACGTCGACGCCGCGATGGAGGGCGCCTGGGAGGGCTTCCTCGAGTGGCGCGACACCCCGGCCCGCACGCGCTCGGACGTCCTGCGCCGCGCCTGGGAGCTCGTGAACGAGCGCGCCGACGAGCTCGCGCGCCTCATGTCGCTCGAGATGGGCAAGGCCCTGCCGGACTCGGTCGGCGAGGTCACGTACGCCAACGGCTTCCTCCGCGAGTACTCCGAGCGCGCGACGCGCATCGAGGGCCGCCACGCCCTGCACGAGGGGGGGACGGGCCGCATCCTCACGCAGAAGGACCCGGTCGGCCCGTGCGTGTTCGTCACGCCGTGGAACTTCCCCCTCGCGATGGGCACCCGCAAGATCGCCCCGGCGCTCGCCGCCGGCTGCTCCGTCGTCATCAAGCCGCCGCAGCAGACGCCGCTGACGATGCTCGCCCTCGTCGGCATCCTGCTCGAGGCCGGCGTGCCGCCGAAGGCCGTCACCGTCGTCACGACGACGAACTCGCGCGAGGTCACGACGGCGCTCATCGAGCACCCGCGCACCGCGAAGCTGTCCTTCACCGGGTCGACGCCGGTCGGCCGCAACCTGGCCGAGCAGGGCGGCAAGGCGCTCCTGCGCATGTCGATGGAGCTGGGCGGCAACGCGCCGTTCGTCGTCTTCGACGACGCCGACGTGGAGGCCGCGCTCGAGGGCGCGAAGGTCGCGAAGTTCCGCAACGGCGGCCAGGCGTGCACGTCGGCCAACCGCTTCCTCGTCCACGAGTCCGTCGCCGAGGAGTTCACGACGGGCCTCGTCGAGATCGCGAACGGCCTGAAGCTCGGGCCGGGCACCGCCGAGGGCACCACCCTCGGGCCGATGATCGACGACAAGGCCGTCGACAAGGTCCGCGAGCTCGTGCAGGACGCCGTCGACCGCGGCGCGACCGTCGCCGCGGGCGGCAACGACGCCGCGGACGGCCGCTACTACCCGGGCACCGTCCTGACCGACCTGCCCGCCGACGCGCGCATCCTCCACGAGGAGGTCTTCGGCCCGGTCGCCCCGGTCGTCACCTTCTCCACCGAGGAGGAGGCCGTGCGCCTGGCCAACGACACCGAGTACGGCCTCGTCGCCTACGCGTACACGAAGGACGTCGCGCGCATGCTGCGCGTGTCGCGCCTGCTCGAGGTCGGCATGCTCGGCATCAACACCGGCCTGGTCTCCAACCCCGCCGCCCCCTTCGGCGGCGTGAAGGACTCGGGCTTCGGCCGCGAGGGCGGCCCCGAGGGCCTGGAGGAGTACCTGCAGTCCCGCTACGTCGCCATCCCGGACGCCATCGGCTAGCGCCCGTCCGCGGCGTCGCGCCCCCGGGCGCGGCCGCCGCGGACCCCGCCGGACGGGGCGCGCGCCGCGCGCGTACCGCGTCCCGGCCCCCGGCGACGACTAGTATGCAAGCGTGCCCCCGGAGCTGAGGATCGCGCTGACGGACCGCGCCCGCGGCGGCACCCGTCAACGCGTCTACGACGCGCTGCGCGACGTCCTCGTCGCCGGCCGCCTCGAGCCGGGGCGCCGGCTGTCGGAGAACGAGCTGGCCGAGGCGCTCGGCGTCTCCCGCACGCCGGTCCGCGAGGCCCTCGTCCGCCTGGGCGACGACCGCCTGGTCGAGATCGTCCCGCAGCTCGGCACGTTCGTCTCGAAGATCTCGATCGGCGCCGTGGCCGACGCCCAGTTCGTGCGCGAGGCCCTCGAGTGCGCCGCCATCCGCCTGACCGCCGAGCGGGCGACGGACGCCGACCTGCTCGAGCTGCGCGCGATCGTGGCGCAGCAGGAGGAGGCGCACGCGGCCGGCGACTTCGACCGCTTCTTCGTCACGGACGACGCCTTCCACGCGAAGCTGTGCGCGGCGTCGGGGCACGAGATCGCCTGGTCGCTCGCCCAGCGCGCCGACGGCCACCTCGTCCGGGTGCGGCGGCTCTCGCTGCCCGTCCCGGAGTACATGGGCGAGATGATCCAGGAGCACCGTGCGGTCGTCGACGCGGTCGCCGCGCACGACCCGGACCGCGCCGAGGGGGAGCTCCGGCACCACCTGCGCATGGTGCTCTCCGTGCTCGAGGCCATCCGGGCCGAGCACCCCGAGTTCTTCGCCGCGGAGTAGCGGCCACGCCCCCGAACCGGGGGTTCGGGGCGCCGCGTCTGGCACATGGGGCGCGCGTGATCGGGTAGGACGTGGGGCGAGGACCGCACCCCAGGACGAGCCGCGCGCGGACCGTCTCCACCGGTCGTCGAGCGGCTTCCCCGAACCGGGAGGTCGCTTGTATACTAGTGTGGAGGCCAGCGTGACGCGGGACACGGTCCCGGGCGCTGCGTGCCTCGGCCCCGCACCCGATCCGAGCGTCGATGTCCACCACCGCCGATCCCGATCCCGCCGAGACCCGAGAGTGGCTCGAGGCCCTGGACGCGGTCCTGGCCCACGACGGGCCCGACCGCGCCGAGGACCTCCTCGCGCGCCTGATCGCCGAGGCCCGCGCCCGCGGCGCGTCCCCGGCCGTCCCCTCGACGACCCCGTACGTCAACACCATCCCCGCCGACCAGGGCGAGGAGCTGCCGACCGACCAGGCCGTCGAGCGCCGCGTGCGCTCCCTCGTGCGCTGGAACGCGCTCGCCTCGGTCCTGCGCGCCAACAAGGAGAGCTCGGAGCTCGGCGGCCACATCGCCAGCTTCCAGTCCGCCGCGACGCTCTACGAGGTGGGCTTCAACCACTTCTGGCGCGCCCCGAGCGAGGAGCACGGCGGCGACCTCGTCTACTTCCAGGGTCACTCCGCGCCGGGCTTCTACGCCCGCGCCTTCCTCGAGGGGCGCATCCCCGTGGAGCAGATGGAGCGCTTCCGGCAGGAGACGGACCCGAGCGCCAAGGGGCTCTCGTCGTACCCGCACCCGTGGCTCATGCCGGAGTTCTGGCAGTTCCCGACGGTGTCGATGGGCCTCGGCCCGCTCATGGCGATCTACCAGGCGCGCTTCCTCAAGTACCTGCAGGGCCGCGGCATCGCCGACACGAAGGACCGCGACGTCTGGGTCTTCTGCGGCGACGGCGAGATGGACGAGCCCGAGTCGATGGGCGCGATCGGCATGGCCGGCCGCGAGAAGCTCGACAACCTGACCTTCGTCATCAACTGCAACCTGCAGCGCCTCGACGGCCCGGTGCGCGGCAACGGCAAGGTCATCCAGGAGCTCGAGGCGAACTTCCGCGGCGCCGGCTGGAACGTCATCAAGGTCGTGTGGGGCTCGAAGTGGGACCGCCTGATCCAGGCGGACACCGAGGGCCACCTGCTGCGCCTGATGGAGGAGACCGTCGACGGCGACTACCAGACGCTGAAGTCCCGCGACGGCGCCTACGTCCGCGAGCACTTCTTCGGCAAGCACCCCGAGACGGCCAAGATGGTCGAGGACTGGACCGACGACGAGGTCTGGGCGCTCAACCGCGGCGGCCACGACCCGCAGAAGGTCTACGCGGCGTACGCGGCGGCCCGCGCCCACAAGGGGCAGCCGACGGTCATCCTCGCGAAGACCATCAAGGGCTACGGGATGGGCGGCTCCGGCGAGGGCCAGAACATCACGCACCAGCAGAAGAAGATGACCGAGGACGTGCTGTTCGCGTTCCGGGACCGCTTCGGGCTGGACCTGACGGACGAGCAGGTCAAGGAGGCCGCGTTCGTCCGCCCGGACGAGGACTCCGAGGAGATGCGCTTCCTCCTGGAGCAGCGCAAGAAGCTCGGCGGCTCGCTGCCCGCGCGCCGGCCGAAGTCCTCGACCTCGCTGCCCGTCCCCGAGCTGTCCGCCTTCAAGGCGATCACCGAGGGCTCCGGCGACCGCGAGATCTCGACGACGATGGCGTTCGTCCGCGTGCTCGCCGCGCTCCTGCGCGACAAGGCGCTGAAGAAGCACATCGTCCCGATCGTCCCCGACGAGTCGCGGACGTTCGGCATGGAGGGCATGTTCCGCCAGCTGGGCATCTACTCCCAGGTCGGGCAGCTGTACCAGCCCGAGGACTCCGAGCAGCTCATGTTCTACCGCGAGGATCGCCAGGGGCAGATCCTGCAGGAGGGCATCAACGAGCCGGGCGCGTTCTCGTCCTGGATCGCCGCGGCGACGTCGTACAGCAACAACGACACGCCGATGATCCCGTTCTACGTCTACTACTCGATGTTCGGGTTCCAGCGCGTGGGCGACCTGGCGTGGGCGGCGGGCGACTCCCGCGCCCGCGGCTTCCTCGTCGGCGGCACCGCCGGGCGGACCACCCTGAACGGCGAGGGCCTGCAGCACGAGGACGGCCACAGCCTGGTCCAGGCGGCGCTGATCCCCAACTGCGTCTCGTACGACCCGGCCTACGGGTACGAGCTGGCGGTCATCGTCCAGGACGGCCTGCGCCGGATGTACGGCGAGCAGGAGGACGTCTTCTACTACCTGACCGTCATGAACGAGAACTACCCCCAGCCGGCGATGCCGGAGGGGTCGCAGGAGGGCATCCTGCGCGGCATGCACCGCGTGCGCGAGGCGGGCATCGACGGGAAGAAGGGCAAGACGATCCGCCTGCTCGGGTCCGGCACGATCCTGCGCGAGGTGCTCGCCGCGGCCGAGGCGCTCGAGGAGGAGCACGGCGTCGCCGCCGAGGTGTGGAGCGTCACGAGCTACACCGAGCTGCGCCGCGACGGCATGGCCGCCGAGCGCCACAACCGCCTGCACCCGGACGAGGACCGCCGCGTCCCGTACGTCGCGGAGCAGCTGGCCGGCGACGTGCCGATCGTGGCGGCCTCGGACTACATCCGCGAGCTCGCCGACGGCATCCGCCCGTTCGTGGACGCCCCGTACACGGTGCTGGGCACCGACGGCTTCGGCCGCTCGGACTACCGCAAGGCGCTGCGCAGCTTCTTCGAGGTCGACCGCCGGCACGTCGTGCTCGCGGCCCTGACCCAGCTGGCCGAGCAGGGTGCCGTCGACCGCAAGGTCCTCGGGACGGTCATCGAGCAGTACGAGATCAAGGACGAGGGGGCCCCGTGGGCACGATGAAGCAGGTCGAGGTCCCGGACATCGGGGACTTCGAGGACGTTCCGGTCGTCGAGATCCTCGTGGCGGTGGGCGACACCGTCGCCGAGGAGGACCCGCTCGTCGCGCTCGAGTCGGACAAGGCCACGATGGAGGTGCCGTCGCCCGTCGCCGGCACCGTCAAGGAGATCCTCGTCTCCGTCGGCGACACGGTGTCCGAGGGCACCGCCGTCGTCGCGGTCGAGACCGGCGAGGAGGGCGGCGACGACGCGGTGAAGCCCGAGGGCGGCGACGTGTCCGAGGACACCGGCGGCACCGCCGCCGAGCCCGACGCGATCGCGCCGTCCGGGACCAGCAAGACCGGCGGCGCCGCCCTCGACGCCGAGGAGCAGTCGGGGTCCGGCGAGGCGAAGGCCCCGTCGAACGCGCCGACCTCGGCCCCCGAGGACGCCCCGATCTACGCGAGCCCGAGCGTCCGGCGCCTGGCCCGCGAGCTGGGCGTCGACCTGCACGGCGTCCAGGGCACCGGCCGCAAGGGCCGCATCGTGCCCGAGGACGTGCAGAAGGCCAAGGACGCCCCGGCGGCGCCGAAGGCCGACGCCCCGAAGGCGGCGGACGGCGACGGCGGCCTGGGCCTGGCGCCCTGGCCGACGGTGAACTTCGAGAAGTTCGGCGAGACCGAGCGCGTCCCGCTCTCGCGCATCCAGAAGCTGTCGGGCGCCAACCTGGCCCGCAACTGGGTCCGCATCCCGCACGTCACGCACAACGACGACGCGGACATCACCGAGCTCGAGGCGTTCCGCAAGCAGCTCAACGCGGAGCAGAAGGACGTCAAGGTGACGATGGTCGCCCTGCTCCTGAAGGCCATCTCGGGGGCGCTCAAGCAGTACCCGACGCTGAACTCCTCGCTCGACGGCGACGAGCTCGTCCTGCGCAAGTACCACCACCTGGGCTTCGCGGCCGACACGCCGAACGGCCTGCTGGTCCCCGTCATCCGCGACGTGGACCAGAAGGGCATCCTGCAGGTGGCCGGCGAGCTGACCGAGCTGTCGGCGAAGGCCCGCGAGGGCAAGCTCGGCCCCGCGCAGATGAGCGGCGGCACGTTCTCGCTCTCCAGCCTGGGCGGCATCGGCGGCACGTCGTTCACGCCGATCATCAACGCGCCCGAGGTCGCCATCCTCGGCGTCACGCGCTCGGCGATGAAGCCGGTGTGGAACGGCAGCGAGTTCGCGCCGCGGCTGATCCTGCCGCTGTCGCTCTCCTACGACCACCGCGTCATCGACGGGGCGCTCGCGGCCCGCTTCACGGCGCACCTGGCGACCATCCTGGCCGACTTCCGGAGGATCCTGCTGTGAGCACCATCGAGGTCAAGGTCCCGGACATCGGGGACTTCACCGACGTCCCGGTGACCGAGCTGCTCGTGTCCCCGGGCGACGAGGTGGCGGTCGAGGATCCGCTCGTCGCGCTCGAGTCCGACAAGGCCACGATGGAGGTGCCGAGCCCGCAGGCCGGCACGGTCGTCGAGCTGAAGGTCAAGGAGGGCGACACGGTCTCCGAGGGCACGGTCGTGCTGGTCCTCGAGACCGCCGACGACGCGGCCGACGACGGGGACGCCCAGGCGCCCGACGGCGGGAACGTCGACGAGAAGGACGCCGGCGGCGCGCAGCACGCGCAGGCTCCGCGCGGCGAGGACGGCTCCCGGGACGGCGGCGGCACCTCCGCGGCCGGGACCGAGGGCGACTCGTACGCCGGCGGCTCCTCGGCCACGGCCGACCCCGCCGCGGCCGGGACGGCCGGCCGCCACGGCGGCGAGGCGTCGAAGGCGTCCGACGAGGTCAAGGCGAAGGGCGACGTGCACGTCGACGTCGTCGTGCTGGGCTCCGGCCCCGGCGGCTACTCGGCCGCGTTCCGCGCCGCCGACCTGGGCCTGAAGGTCGCCATGGTCGAGCGCGAGCCGGTGCTCGGCGGCGTCTGCCTGAACGTCGGGTGCATCCCGTCCAAGGCGCTGCTGCACGCGGCCAAGGTCATCACCGAGGCCGAGGACATGGGCGCGCACGGGGTGACGTTCGCGAAGCCCGAGGTCGACCTGGACGCGCTGCGCTCCTGGAAGGACGACGTCGTCGGCAAGCTCTCGGGCGGCGTGGCCGGCATGGCCAAGGGCCGCAAGGTCGAGGTCGTCAAGGGCACGGGCCGCTTCGTCGGCGAGCACGAGCTGCAGGTCGACGACACGCTCGTCACCTTCGACTCGGCGATCGTCGCCACGGGCTCCCGCTCGGTGCAGCTGCCGGGCATCCCGCACGAGGAGGAGGCCGTCATGGACTCCACCGGCGCGCTCGAGCTGGCCGACGTCCCCGAGCGGCTGCTCGTGGTCGGCGGCGGCATCATCGGGCTGGAGATGGCGACGGTCTACGACGCGCTCGGCTCGCAGGTGACGGTCGTCGAGCTCGCCGACCAGATCGTGCCCGGCGCCGACAAGGACCTGATCAAGCCGCTGAAGAAGCGCATCGACGGGCGCTACGCCGCGATCCACCTGAAGACCAAGGTCGAGAAGGTCGAGGTCGTCGACGGCGGCCTGCAGGCGACGTTCTCGTCGGACGCCGGCGACGCGCCGGAGCCCGCCGTCTTCGACCGGGTGCTCGTCGCCGTCGGCCGCACGCCGAACGGCAAGGACCTGGGCCTGGAGGAGCTCGGCGTCGAGGTCGACGAGCGCGGCTTCGTGCCCGTCGACGAGCAGCAGCGCACGAAGGTGCCGCACATCTACGCGATCGGCGACGTCGTCGGCCAGCCGATGCTCGCCCACAAGGCGACGCACGAGGCGCACGTGGCCGCCGAGGTCATCGCCGGCCACGACGTGGCGTTCGACGTGCGCGGCATCCCGTCCGTGGCCTACACCGAGCCCGAGCTCGCGTGGGTCGGCCTGACGGAGACGCAGGCGAAGAAGGACGGCACGGCGTACGAGACCGCGGTCTTCCCCTGGGTCGCGTCCGGCCGCGCGCTCGCGAGCGACGCCGAGAAGGGGCAGACGAAGCTGCTCGTCGACCCGGAGTCCCGCCGCATCCTCGGCGCCGGCATCGTCGGCACGAACGCCGGCGAGCTGATCGCCGAGGTCGGCCTGGCGCTGGAGATGGGCGCCAACGCGGAGGACGTCGCCCTGACGGTCCACGCGCACCCGACGCTCTCGGAGTCGATCGGCCTGGCGGCCGAGATCGCCGAGGGCACGATCACCGACCTGCCGCAGAAGCGCAAGCGGTAGGCGGTTCGGCCGGCGCCGTCCGCGGCGCCGGCCCCGCGGGGCGCGTGCCCGCGGCGGCTACGCGTCGCCGCGGACCACGGGCGCCAGGCGGAGCGCGAGCAGCAGCTCCGTCGCCCGGCCCGCGAGCGGGCGGCCCAGGCGCGTCTCGGCCGTGCGGATCCGCGCGGCGACCGTGTTCTCGTGCACGCCCAGGCGCACCGCCGCCCGGCGCGGGCTGGCGTGCTCCTCCAGGTACGCCGCGAGCGTCTCCAGCAGGCGCGCGGACTCGGCGTCGTCGCCCAGCAGCGGGCCCAGCTGCGCGTGGGCGAAGCGCCGCGCGTGCTCCGGGTCGGCGCTGGCCAGCGCCGGCACCGCGACGTCGGCGTAGTGGGTGACGGTGCCGGGCGCGGCGCCCGTCAGCTGCGCGACCCGCCGGGCGTGCATCGCCTCGAGGTGCGCGACGCGGAAGCCCGCCGCGCCGCGGGCGGGGGTGCCGACGGCGACGAGGATCGCGGGCGCGTCGCCGGACCGGGGCGCGGGCGGCACCGCCAGCGTGCGCAGCGCGTCCGGGTCGATGCCGCCCCGCGCCGCCGTCCAGGCGGCGACGAGCCCGTGGCCCAGCGGCGTGGTCAGCGGCGTGCCCCCGCCGAGCGGCGCCAGCAGCTCCCGCACGAGCGGGTCGAGCGCCCCCGGGGCGGCCGCGGCGCCGTCGGGGCTCCACGCCACGACCGCGGCGTGCTCGCGGTCCAGGCCGTAGCGCAGGCGACGGCTCGCGGCCTCGGCGTCGACCGGCAGGCCGTCGACGAGCTCGCGGATCGTCTGGGCCCGGACCGCGTCGGCGCTGCGCACCCAGCGCTCGCGCTCCTCGGCGTAGGCCCGGCGCGCCGCCGCGGACAGCGCGTCGATGAACGCGAACATGTAGCCCGCGCCCTGCTCGAGCGCGGTCGCCAGCTCGGTCGGGTCGGGGATCGCCGCGCGCAGCTCGCGCACCCAGGTGCGCCAGAAGACGCCGTGCGCGACGCGGTAGGTGTGGGTCAGCGCCTCCGCCGGCACGCCGCGGTGGACGAGCAGCCGCGTGAACGCCCCGGCGAGGGCGGGCAGCTCGGCGGCGCCCGGGTCCAGGCCCCGCTCGACCATCGTGACGAAGATCCGGGCGTTGTCGTCCACGCTGTCGCGCGTCGCCGCGGTCAGCTCGGCGTCGCGCCCCAGCTCGGGCACCTCGCGCACGATCGCGTCGGTGATCTCGCCGATCACCCGCGCGCGCCAGTCGGCCTCGGTCGCCAGCCGGGTGGCCAGGGCGGCCCACGCGCCCGAGGTGGGCAGGGGCGCGGCGTGCGTCTCCTCGTCCACCGTCATGGGCCGACCCTAGTCCGTGGCGACCCGACTGTGGCGAAACCACTGCGCGGGGGCGGACGGCGTCCGCGAGGCTGGCCGCCATGCTCCCCCCGGACGCGGACTACGTCATCGTCGGTGCTGGATCGGCCGGGTGCGTCCTGGCCAACCGCCTGACCGAGGATCCCGGCACGACCGTGCTGCTGCTCGAGGCCGGCGGCCCGGACCGCAGCCTGAACGTGCGGATCCCGCTCGCCTTCCCCAAGCAGTTCCACACGAAGCTGGACTGGGACTTCGCCACCGATCCCGAGCCGGGCTGCGCGAACCGCCGGCTGTTCGTGCCGCGCGGCAAGCAGCTCGGCGGCTCGAGCTCGATGAACGCGATGCTCTACGTGCGCGGCCGGCCGCTGGACTACGACCTGTGGGAGCAGGAGGACGCCGCCGGCTGGGGCTGGGACGCGGTGCGGCCGTACTTCCTGAAGGCCGAGACCAACGGCCGAGCGGGCTCGGAGGACCACGGCTACGACGGGCCGCTGCACGTGCGCGACCAGCGCTCGCCGCGGCCGATCAGCCGCGACCTGCTGGCGGGGTTCGAGGCCGCGGGCGTGCCGCGGATCGCCGACTACAACGGTCCCGAGCAGGACGGGACGTCGTGGTTCCAGGTGCTGCAGAAGGACGGTCGGCGGTGGAGCGCCGCGGACGCGTACCTGCGTCCGGCGATGGACCGCCCGAACCTGCGGGTGATGACGCACGCGCACGTCCAGCGGCTCGAGCTGGACGGCCGCCGCGCCACCGGCGTCGTGGTCCGCGAGCGCGGCGGGCACGAGCGGACGGTGCGTGCGGGCCGCGAGGTCCTGCTGGCCGCCGGGGCGATCGGCTCGCCGCAGCTCCTCATGCTCTCCGGCGTCGGACCCGGTGCGCACCTGCAGGCCCGGGGGGTGCCCGTCGCGCACGACCTGCCCGGCGTCGGGCGCAACCTGCAGGACCACCCGATGCTCACCGTCCTCTTCGAGGTCTCCGAGCCGACCACGCTCTACGGCGCGGACCGACCGAAGCCGCTGCTCGAGTGGCTCCTGCGGCGCAGCGGACCGCTGACGTCGTGCGCCGCCGAGACCGTCGCGTTCTGGCGCAGCCGCCCCGGCCTGCCCGCCGCCGACATCCAGTTCCACAACGGCCCGCTGTACTTCGAGCGCCACGGCGAGGAATCGTTCGACGGCCACGCGATCTGCATCGCCCCGGTGCTCGTCGCGCCGCGCAGCCGCGGGCGGGTCGAGCTGACGAGCGCGAGCGCCGGCGACGCGCCGTCGATCCTCACGAACAGCCTGACCGAGCGCGAGGACGTCGACGCGATGGTCGCCGGCATGAAGATGGCCCGGCGCGTCGCGGCGACGGGGCCGCTGGCCGGCAAGGTGGTGCGCGAGCTCAAGCCGGGCCCGGACGCCGAGACCGAGCAGGAGCTGGAGGACGCGCTGCGCGAGCGGGTGGAGCTGATCTACCACCCGGTCGGCACCTGCCGCATCGGCGCGGACGCCGCGTCGGGCGCGGTCGTCGACCCGGACCTGCGCGTGCACGGCATCGAGGGCCTCCGCGTGATCGACGCGTCGGTCTTCCCGCTCATCCCGGGCGGCAACACCCACGCGCCCACGGTGATGGTGGCCGAGCGCGCCGCCGACCTGATCCGGGGCCGCGCGGCCACGCCGGGCGCCGCCCCGACCGCGGGGGTGGCGGCGTGAGCGCCCCGACCGTCGCGCCGGCCGCGCCGCGCGCGTCGACCCGCGCGGCGCACGTCGTGATCGTCGGCGCCGGCTTCAGCGGCATCGGGATGGGCGTGGCGCTCCAGCGGGCGGGGATCCCGTTCACGATCCTCGACCGCGCCGACGACCTGGGCGGCGTCTGGCACGCCAACACCTACCCGGGCGCCGCGTGCGACATCCCGTCCTACCTGTACTCGTTCTCGTTCGCGCAGCGTCGCGACTGGACGCGGCCGTGCTCGCCGCACGACGAGATCAAGGACTACCTGCGCGACGTCGCGACGGCCTATGGCCTGCTGCCGCACCTGCGCCTGGGGACCGAGGTGACGTCCGCCACGTACGACGAGGCGACGGCCCGCTGGACGGTGACGACCGCGGCGGGCGAGACGCTGGACGCCTCGGCCGTCGTGCTCGGGTGCGGCCAGCTCTCCCGGCCCGCGTGGCCGCGCATCCCGGGGATGGACCGCTTCGCCGGCCACGCCTTCCACTCCGCCGAGTGGGACCACGACCACGACCTGCGGGGCCGCCGCGTGGCGGTGATCGGGACGGGCGCCAGCGCGGTGCAGTTCGTGCCCCCGGTGGCCGAGGTCGCCGGGCACGTCGACGTCTTCCAGCGCAGCCCGTCGTACATGCTGCCGCGCCGCAACCGGGCGTACGCCCCGTGGGCCCACGCCGCGATCCGCCGCATCCCGGGCCTGCAGCGGCTGCGCCGCTGGGGCGTCTACACGTTCTGCGAGATCACGACGATCGGCCTGACGACTCGGCCGCTGCTCGGGCGCGCGACGAAGCTGTGGTCGCAGGCGTTCCTGCGCCTGCGGGTGCGGGACCGCGCGCTGCGGCGCAAGCTCACCCCGGACTATCCGATCGGCTGCAAGCGGATCCTGTTCTCCAGCCGCTGGTACCCCGCGCTGCAGCGCGAGAACGTCGACCTGGTGACGGACGACGTCGTCGAGATCACGGAGCGCGGCGTGCGGACCGCGGACGGGCGCGAGCGCGAGGCGGACACGATCGTCTACGCCACGGGCTTCAAGAGCCAGGAGTTCGTCGTGCCGATCCGCGTGACCGGCGCCGAGGGACGCGACCTGCACGGGGGCTGGGCGGCCGGCGCCGAGGCGCACCACGGCATGACGGTCGCGGGCTTTCCCAGCCTGTTCCTGCTCTACGGCCCCAACACCAACCTGTCGGTCGGGTCGATCATCGTGATGATCGAGGCGCAGATCGGCTACGTGCTGGACGCGCTGCGGCTGCTCGAGCGCACCGGCGCCGACGCCCTCGACGTCCGCCCCGAGGTGCAGGCCGCATCGAACGAGGCCCTCCAGCGCGACTTCGACGGCTCCGTCTGGACGAGCTGCTCGAGCTGGTACCGCAACGCCCAGGGCCGCGTCGTCTCGAACTGGCCGCACCTCATGCGCGAGTACGAGCGGCTCGTGGCGCGCGTGCGGCCCGAGGAGTTCCGGCTGGTGCGGGCGGGGGAGGGCGCGGCGACGTCCGCGGGCTCGGGTACGGCTACGGCGGGCATCGGGGACGGCGCAGGGGCGGGCGAGCCGGTGGCCGCGGGCTGAGGGGCTGAGGGCCGCACCCTGCCCCGCCTCGGCAACGGGAGGCGGGGCCGAAGGCTCCGCACCCATCTCCCGCCCCGAAGCCTGGCGGGCGTGGACGCACTACCGGCCGGCCCGGGCGCGGTGCGGGGGGGCCGGGGGTGAGGCGGATACTGCGGGTCAGCCCGCCCACCGCGGCGGGCGCGGGTGGTGAGCACGCGAGGCGGCGGGTGAGGCGGGGCACGGCGGGCAGGTACCGCGGGTGAGGCAGGTACCGCGGGTGAGGCGGATACCGCGGTGAGGCGGATTCCGCGGGTGAGGCGGATATCGCGGGTGAGGCGGATTCCGCGGGTGAGGCGGATATCGCGGGTGAGGCGGATATCGCGGGTGAGGCGGATACCTCGTCGTATGTCGCCGGAAGCCGCCTCGCCAGCGGATTGCGCGTCGGCATGGCGGAGACCCGCCTCGGCATCGCACGGGGCACGCATCGGCCGCACCGAGAAGCCGCCTCACCCTCGCTTGCCCGTGCCCCCAGCTGGCCCCACGGCCGCACCGGTCGCACCCGAGTCGTGTGCCACCAGCGCTTGCGCACCGCACCGGGCGCAGAAGGCGCCTCGGTGGCACCCGAGACGTGCATCGCCAGCGCTTGCCCACCGCACCGGTCGCACCGCAATCGGCGTCACCCGCGCCTCGACACGGCACGAGAAGCGCGTCGTCCGCGCCGACGAGCCGCTTCCCGGTGACCTTCCGCGTCCGAATGCGCGGGTCGTCAGGGGACTGGACCGTCGGCGGCGCGGCGATCGGCACGGCCTTGGCACGTTCTCCGCGCGGGTTCGGCACGCTCGGCCACCCACGCGTCCGTCCGGTCGTCGCACGATGGAGTCGTGTCCGATCGTGCTCTCGCGGCGCTCGCCGCCAAGCAGGCAGGGGTGGTCTCGACGGAGCAGATGCGGGCGCTCGGCCTCCCGGCCGGCGCGGTCTCGTACCGCGTGCGTACGGACCGCCTGTTCCGCGTTCTCCGTGGCATCTACTCCCTCTCTCCCCATGTCGACGAGTGGGGAGTCCGGTGGGCGGCGGTGCTCGCAGCGGGAGAAGGAGCGTTCCTCAGCCACTGGTCGGCTGCCGAGGTCCACGGCTTCGGGCGCGCGCGGGAGCTGCCGGAGGTCACGGTCCCGGGGGTGGGCGGCCGTTCGATCGCTGGGCTCGTCGTGCATCGCAGCCGGCGACCGCAAACCGGTGACGTCGTCGAGGTTCGCGGCCTTCGGGTGGCCAGCGCGCCGCGCACGGTGCTCGACCTGGCCGCCGGCGCGGACGGCGTCGAGGACGTTCGTCGGCTGATCCGCGAGGGCGAGTACGTCGGGGCCCTGGCGCAGGGAGCGATCCGCGATGCCGTCGCCTGCCGGCCCGGAAAGGCCGGGGTCGCGCGCGTTCGGCGGGCCGATCCGGCGACCCGGCAGACCGAGCTCCGCCAGACCCCGATCGAGGACGCCCTTCGTGCGGCGCTCGCTCGCACGCCGCTGCCACCTCCCCGCACGCAGCTCTGGGTCGCCGGAGCCAGCGGGCGACGGTATCGCGCTGACGCCGGGTGGGAGCCGTTCCGGCTGATCGTCGAGGCGGACGGCCGCTCCGCCCACGACCGTTCCACGTCGTTCGAGCAGGACCCCGCCCGGAGCGCCGACCTGGCCGCGGCAGGATGGCTCACCCTGCGCTTCACCCGCAACCAGATCCTCGACGAGCCGCGCATCGTCGCCGCGCGGACGGTCGCGACGGCCCGCACCCGCGGGTGGTCCGGACGGTGACGCAGCGTCGCCGAGCGCCGGATCGAGACCGACGGTCGGCGCGGCCGGCGGCCTGGTCGGCCGGCGAGCGGGGCGGGGGAAGAAGGACTCCGGCGGTCGAGGCGAGGAGGGCCGACGGTCGCGGCCGAAGCCCGGGACGGCTGAGGCGGGACGCAGGGTGCGTCGTGGCGGAGTACGCGCCGCCGAGTTGCGACGCGCGGACGGGCACGGCGGAGACCCCGGACGGCTGGGACGGACGCAGGGTGCGGCGCGGCGGCGTACGCGCCGCCGAGGCGAGAGGGGCGGACCGTCGCGGCGGAAGCCCGGAAGAGCTGCGACAGCACGCAGGGGTGAGGCAGGACCGGCGGAGAGCGCGAGGCCGAACGCGCGCGGTGAGGCGGGAATGAACGGAGGGTGAGGCGGAACGCGCGGGTGAGGCGGACTTGCGCGCGTATGTCGCCGGAACCCGCCTCACCCGCGCATGACGCCTCACCTCGCCCGCGACCCGCCTCACCTCGCCCGCGCCCCGCCTCACCCCTGCCCGCGACCCGCCTCACCCCGCCCGGGACCTGCCTCACCTCGCCCGCGACCCGCCTCACCTGCGCCGAGCCCGCCTCACGCGGCACGGAACCCGCCTCACCACGGGCCCACCCCGCCTCACCACGCCCGGGACCCGCCTCACCACGGGCCCAACCCGCCTCACCACGCCCGGGACCCGCCTCACCACGGGCCCAACCCGCCTCACCCGCGCGGAACCCGCCTCACCTCGCGCGAGACGCGCCTCACCCCGCGCCGAGCCCGCCTCACCCCGCCCGACCCCGGGCGTGATCCCGTCCGCCCGCTCAGTCCCCGCGCAGCCGCGCGGTCGCGAATTCCGCCATCCCCGCGTCGAACGGCTCGCGCGCGACGAAGCCCAGCACGCTCGCCGCCCGCTCGGCCGACGCGAAGACGTGGCGGACGTCGCCCAGGCGGTACTCGCCCGTCACGACCGGGTCCAGGCCGTCGCCGGCGTCGCCCATCGCGGCGTGCAGCGCGCGGGCCATGTCGCCGACGGTGCGCGGGGTGCCGGAGCAGACGTTGAAGGCGCCGGGCACCGGCTCGTCGGCGGTCAGCGCCAGGACGTTCGCGCGCGCGACGTCGCGGACGTGGACGAAGTCGCGCCGCTGGCCGCCGTCCTCGAAGACGCGCGGCGCGCGGCCGCCGGCGAGGGCGGAGCGGAAGATCGACGCCACCCCGGCGTAGGGCGTGTCGCGGGGCATGCCCGGGCCGTAGACGTTGTGGTACCGCAGCGACGTCACCGGCACGCCCGTCTCGCGTGAGAACGCGGTGGCCAGGTGCTCCTGGTGCAGCTTCGTCGCCGCGTAGACGTTGCGGGGGTCGAGCGGGGCGTCCTCGGGGATCGCCTCGGGCGTCAGCGCGCGGCCGCACGCCGGACAGCCCGGCTCGAAGCGCCCGGCGTCCAGGTCGGCGACGTCCCGCGCGGGCGGGGTGACGAGGCCGTGCGCGGCGCAGCGGTAGCGGCCCTCGCCGTAGACGACCATGCTCGACGCCTGCACGAACCGCCCCGCGAACCCGCGCGCGGCGAGCACACGGAGCAGCGTCGCGGTGCCCAGGTCGTTGTGCGAGACGTAGTCCGCGACGTCGCCGATGTCGAGCCCCAGCCCGACCATCGCCGCCTGGTGACAGACGTGCTGGACGCCGTCCAGCGCGCGCTCGACGGCCGCGGGGTCGCGGACGTCGGCGTGGTGCAGGTCGACCCGCTCGTCCACCGTCGGCGGCGCGGCGTGGGCGCCAGGGTGGAACAGGTCCAGCACCCGCACCTCGTGCCCGGCGTCCAGCAGCTGGGCGACGATCGCGCCGCCGATGAAGCCGGCGCCGCCGGTCACGAGGATCATGGCCGCGGAGGCTACGCGCCCCGATAGCGTGGGCGCGTGCCCGACGTCGTGCTGCCCGTCCTGAACGAGGCCGAGGCGCTGCCCTGGGTGTTGGGCCGCTTCCCCGCGGGGTACAGGCCGCTCGTGGTGGACAACGCCTCGACCGACGCCTCCGCCGCCGTGGCGGCCGCCCACGGGGCGACGGTCGTCTCCGAGCCCCGCCGCGGCTTCGGGGCCGCGTGCTTCGCGGGGCTCCAGGCGGCCGAAGACGACGTCGTCTGCTTCATGGACGCCGACGGCTCGTTCGACCCCGCCGACCTGCCGATCGTGGCGGACCCCGTGCTCGGCGGCGCCGCGGACCTGGTCCTCGGCGCCCGCGTCGCGCAGCGCGGCGCGTGGCCGTGGCACGCCCGCCTGGCCAACCGGGCGCTCGGCCTGGAGCTGCGCCGCCGCGGCGCCCGACCGGTCCTGCGCGACATCGGCCCGATGCGCGCCGCGCCGCGCCAGGCGCTGCTCGACCTGGACCTGCAGGACCGGCGCTTCGGCTGGCCGCTCGAGATGGTCGTCCGGGCCGGCCGCGCCGGCTGGCGGATCGAGGAGGTCGACATCCCCTACGCCGCCCGTCGCGGCGGCGCGTCGAAGGTCACCGGCACCGTCCGCGGGACGCTGCGCACGGTCCGCGACATGTCGGCCGTGCTCGCCGACGACGGCGGGCGGCGCGGGTGAGCGCCCCGACCTACGTCGTCATCGCGAAGGCCCCGTTCCCGGGCCGCAGCAAGACGCGCCTCTGTCCGCCGTGCACGCCCGAGCAGGCCGCCGAGCTGGCCGCCGCGGCGCTGCACGACACCCTCGACGCCGTCCTGGCCGCGCCCGCCGGCCGCCGCGTGCTCGTGCTCGAGGGCGACCCGCCGGCGTGGCTGCCGGACGGCTTCGAGGTCCTGCCGCAGCGCGGCGCCGGGCTCGACGAGCGGCTGGCCGCAGCGTTCGAGGACGTCGGCGGTCCGGCGTTCCTCGTCGGCATGGACACCCCGCAGCTGACGCCCGCCGCGCTCGCCGCGGCCTGGGACGCGCTGACCGCCGACGGCACCGACGCCGTGCTCGGGCACGCCCCCGACGGCGGCTACTGGGGGATCGGCCTGCGCGTCCAGCACCGCGGGCTGTTCGTAGGCATCCCCATGAGCGTCGCCACCACCGGCCGCGACCAGGAGGCCCGCCTGCGCGAGCACGGGCTCCGCGTGGCCCTGTTGCCGGAGCTGCGCGACGTGGACGACATCGCGGACGCCCGGGCGGTGGCCGCGCTCGCCCCCGCCTCGCGGTTCGCCCGCGCCCTGGAGGCCCTGGCGTGAACCCCGGCTCCGTCTTCGACCGGCTCCTCGACGGCGGCGCCGACCGCTTCGTCGTGCGGGCGGCGGACGGCGCCGTGTGGTCCATGCCGATCGGGCGCTGGCTCGCGCCCGCCAGCGCCGTCGACGAGCGGGTCCTCGACCGCGCCGCCGGTCCTGTCCTGGACGTCGGCTGCGGCCCGGGCCGCCACGTGCACGCGCTCGGGCGACGCGGCACGGTCGCGGTGGGCGTGGAGCTGTCGCCGGCCGCGGTGCGGCACGCCCGGACGGGCGGCGCGCGGGTCGTCGAGGGCTCGATCTTCGACGTCGCCCCCGACCCCGGCTGCTGGGCGACGGCGCTGCTGCTCGACGGCAACATCGGCATCGGCGGCGACCCCGAGGCCCTGCTGCGGCGCGTCGCGGGCCTGCTCTGTCCCACGGGGACGATCCTGGTCGAGCTCGAGCCCGACGCGGGCGCCGGCCCGGACACGACGTCCGTCTGCGTGCGGATGGAGGACGCGGACGGGCTCGTGAGCGAGTGGTTCCCGTGGTCGTGGGTGGCCCCCGACGCGATCGACGCGCCGGCGGCGGCCGCGGGCCTGCGCGTCGCCGAGCGGTGGGCGGACGGCGGGCGGCACTTCTGCGCGCTGCGGCCCCGGTGAGGGGACCGCGGCCGTGACCCCGCCCGGCCCGTTCCGCCCCGGCGCCTGGCGCAGCCCGGTCCGGGGGCCGTGGCTGACCGCCGTGCTGGGGCTCGTCCTGCTCGTCGGCTTCCCCGTCGTCTTCCTCACCGGCCTGCTGTCGCACGCGGCGTACCTGCCCGGGCTGCCCGGCAACGCCGTCGTGCCGCCGGACCTGCCGCTGCAGCCGCCGGCGATCGACTGGCCGACCGACCCGGCGTGGCTCTACGCCCTCAATCAGGGCGTCCACGTGACGCTCGGCATCGTCCTCGTGCCGGTGCTGCTCGCGAAGCTGTGGTCCGTCATCCCGAAGCTCTTCGCCTGGCCGCCGGCCCCGACGCCGAGCGAGGCGCTCACGAAGCTCGCCAACCTGCTGCTCGTCGGCTCGGCGTTCTTCCAGCTCGCCACCGGCATCGTCAACGTGCAGCTCTGGTACCCGTTCCGCTTCGGGTTCGTGACGGCGCACTTCTACGGCGGCTGGGTGCTCATCGCGTCGATCGCCCTGCACGTCGCGGTGCGCCTGCCGCTGCTGCGCCGGGCGCTGCGGACCACCCGCGAGCTGCGGCCGCTCCGCACCCGGCTGCAGGACACGCGTCCCGAGCCGTACGCGCCGGGCGGCCTGGTGTCGCCCGACCCGGCGCCGCCGACGATCTCGCGCCGCGGCCTGTTGGGGCTGGTGGGTGCCGCGTCGGGCGGGCTGCTCGTCGTCACCGTCGGGCAGAGCGTCGGCGGCCCGCTGCGCGACCTGGCGCTGCTCGCGCCGCGCGGCAACGGGCTGGCGCAGGACGGCCCGAACGGCTTCCCGGTGAACAAGACGGCGCAGGTGGCCCGGATCACGCGCGAGATGGTCGGCGCCGCCTACCGGCTCGAGCTCGTCGGCGCCCGCACCGCCCGGCTGTCCCGCGCCGACCTGCTGGCGCTCGAGCAGGAGACGTACGCGCTGCCGATCGCCTGCGTCGAGGGCTGGTCGACGACGCAGGAGTGGACGGGCGTGCGGCTGCGCGACCTCGGCGCGCTCGTCGGGGCGCGGCCCGACGACCTGCTGCACGTCGCGTCCCTGCAGCCCGCCGGGGCGTTCCGCCGCGCGACGCTCTCGGCCGACCAGATGGCGGACGACCGCGCGCTGCTGGCCCTGCGCGTGAACGGCGCCGACCTGTCGCTCGACCACGGCTACCCGGCGCGGATCATCGTCCCGGCGCTGCCGGGCGTGCACAACACGAAGTGGGTCGGCAGCCTGCGGTGGGGGGCGGCGTGAGCGGGGCGGCGCGCACCTGGCGGCGCTTGTACGGGGCCACGCCGCTCCACCTGCTCGTGCACCTGGCGGGCTTCGCCCTGATCGCCTGGGCGCTGATCGCGGTCTTCGGCCACTACCACGCCACCGCGGGCAACCTGGCCCTGTGGCTGCTCGCCGGCGCCGTCCTCAACGACCTCGTCGCGCTGCCGCTCTACGTCGGCGTCGACCGCCTGGCGCGGGCGGCGTGGGACCGGGTGCGGGCCCGCACGGGCGTGGGGCGGGCCGCCGATCTCGTCCCCGGGAACGGCCACGTCCGGGTGCCGGTGGCGATGTCGGCCGCGCTGCTGCTCGTCTACCTGCCGAACGTGCTGGGGAAGGCGCCGGTCGGCCACCGGCTGGCGACCGGCCTGCCCCAGCAGCCGGACTACGCGGTGCGGTGGCTGCTGATCACGGCCGCCCTGCTGCTCGCGTCCGCCGCCGTCTACGCCGCGCGGCTCATGGCCGCAGCCGCTGCAGCTCGCCGTGCGCCGCGCCCGTGACCCACACCGTGCCGTCCCCGGCGTCGACGGCCACGGTCTGCGGCTGCTCGACGGTCGGGAAGCTGCGGCCCGTGCGCGACCCGCGGTACGCGCGCAGCTCGACCAGGCGGTTCTCGCGCGGCAGCGTGACCCACAGCCGCTGACGCTCGGCGTCGAGCGCCATCCCGTACGGCTCGCTCGACAGGTACTGGCGCCGCTTCAGGGCCAGCTCCTTCCCGTCCCACTCGAAGATGAGGACGGCGCGGCCGGTCGTGTCCGCGACGTAGCAGACGAGGGTGGGACGGCAGGCGATGTGCGTGGGCCCCACGCCGGCGGGCGCCGACGCGAGCGGGCGCAGCGTGCGGGCGTCGAACAGCTCGAGGACGCGCTCCTTGACCGCCACGACGGCGACGATCCGGCCCTCGTCGAGCGTCGCCAGGCCGCCGGGCTGCAGGGCGATGCGCCGCCGCGCCACGACGCGTCCGTCGCGCACGAGCTGCAGCTCGTTCCCCAGCTCGGCACCCACGGCCACGGCCCCGCCGGCCACGGGCGTGGCGTCGTGCGGCTGCCGGCCCACCGGCGTGTCGGCGACGACCCGGCCGCGCGGGTGCCGGCCGCCGAGCGAGACCTGCACGAGCCGGTCGCGCTCCTCGTCCGGCACCAGCACCGGGCCGCCGTCGCCGGCGAGCTGCAGGTGGCGCGGGGCCCCCGGCAGCGACACGCGGTCCACCACGCGGCCGCGGTCGCCGTCCACGAGCGCCAGGCGCGCCGGCCGGCGCAGCCCGACGGCGACCAGGCCGGTGCGGGCGTCTGCGACGATCCCCTCCGGCCGGTTGCCGACGGGGAAGACGTCCCCCGCCGGCGCCTGCGTCTGCGTCGGCGCGCGCGGCGGCTCGGCCGCGGGCGGCAGCTCGGCCGCGGGCCGCGAGCCACAGCCGGCGATCGAGAGCACGGCGGCGACGGCCGGCGCGAGGAGCAGCGATGACCGCAGAGCCAGCACGAGGAGCCACAGCATCGCAGCCGCGTGGCCTGCGTCGGCTGGGGTCCCCGGTCGCGGCGCGGCCCGGCCGGGAGCGGGCGGTCCTGCTCGTGCTGCTCGGGCTGACCGTGCTGACGCTGCTCGTCGGCTGGTTCCGCGGCCGCCAGCGGGGCGAGCTCGGGACGGCCACGCCGCCGTTCGTGTTCGGCTGGCTGCCGCTGGTCGACGTGCCGTGGGCGGTCGCCGCCGCGGTCGTCCTGGGCCTGGCGGTCGTCGCGGCGCCGCGCCTGCGGGACGCCCGGATGCCGCCGCTCGCCACGGCCGGCGCGCTCTTCGGCGTCGCGCTCGCCGCGGGCCTGACGGTCGGCGCGGCCCGGCGCGGCACGTACGGGTGGTGGCAGATCTTCGACCTGGGCCCCCGCGGGTCGTTCGAGGCGGCGAACGAGTACCTGCCCGGGCTGCCGACGCTGCACTGGGGCGTCGGGAACTACCTGGACCGCTTCGCCGAGGTCGTGCCGAGCCAGCCCGTGAACATCGCGGGCCACCCGCCGCTGCCGCTGCTGCTCATGCGGGCGATCGGCGCCGACACCGCGCCGACGCAGGCGGCGCTGTGCATCGTCTGCGCCGCCCTCTGCGCGCCGCTCACGTACGCGATCGCCCGCAGCCTGCGGGCCGGGGAGGGGACGGCGCGCACGGCGGGCCTGCTGGCGGCGCTCTCGCCGATCGTCCTGCTGGACGGCGTGACGTCGATGGACGCGGTGTTCGCGGCCGCCGGCGCGGCCGCCGCGGCGCTCCTGCTGGCCCGCAGTCCGTGGCTCCTGGCGCTCGGCGGCGTGGTCTTCGGCGCGTGCACGCTGCTGTCCTGGGCGCTGCTGGGCGTCGGCGCGGCCGTGGCGCTCGCCGTGCTGCTGCGCGACGGGGTGCGGCGGGCGGTGGTGGTCGCGGCCGTCGCGGGCGCCGGGTTCGTGGGCGGCAACGCGCTGCTCGCCGCGGGCTGGGGCTACGACCCGGTCGCGACGCTGCTGAACACCGAGGCGGTCTACCGCAACAGCCTCGCCCGGGTCCGTCCGTGGTGGTTCTGGGTGCTCGGCTCGCCGGTGGCGTGGGGGATCATGCTCGGCCCGGTCGTCGTCGCGGCGCTGGCGCGCGCCGCCCTGCGCCGCCACCCCGCCGCCGTGGCGATCGCGGCGGTGGTCGTGTTCGCCGCCGTCGCCGGCTTCACGAAGGCCGAGACGGAGCGGATCTGGCTCATCTTCGTCCCGCTCGCGTGCGTCGGCGCGGCGTACGCGCTGCCCGCGCGACGGCTGCGGTGGGCGCTCGGGTGGCTCGCCGCCCAGGCCCTCGTCCTGCAGCTGCTCGTCGAGACGGTGTGGTGAGCCGCTAGGCGACGCCGCAGATCGCCGCGACCTCGTGCCACGTCGGCGGGCCCACCAGGTCGGGCAGCTCGCCGTGCGTCGCGCGGCGTCGGCCCTCGGCGGTCGAGCAGAAGCGCGGGTCCGGCACGATGCCGACCCGGCCGATGAGCAGGCGGTCGGCGTCCCAGCACGTGGCGATCGTCGGCTCGTCCGACAGCGTCCCGCGGGTGTGGTCGCGCAGCGCTTCGGCGAGGATCCCGGCCCGTCCGTCGTCCAGGACGACCAGGGCCGCGTCGCGCAGCTCCTCGAGCAGCAGGGCGGCGCGCGGCCCGTGGTCGATGTCGCGGCCGTCGTCCTCGCGCTTGGCGTCGTGCAGCAGCGCGAAGAGCAGCAGCAGCTCGCGGTCGGGTCGCTCCGCGGCGGGCAGGCGGTCGGCCGCCTGGGCCAGCTCGCCGGCGGTGGCGCCGACGGCGCGCCAGTGGTCGACGCCGTGGATCTGCGACCCCATGTGCGTCGCACGCGCCTCCACCGCGGCCACGAGCCGGTCCAGGTCCTGCCACGCGCGCGTCATCCGCCGCATCGTCGCAGGCGTCGCCGGGCCGCCGCGCGCCGACGGCCGCGGCGGGACGGCGCGCGTGGCAGGGTGTGGGCCGGGCGGCGCGTCGGCCCGGCGCCCGCACGTCTCCCGTGGCCGGCCGGAGGCGCCCGTGCCCATCGACTTCCACGACCCCGCGAACCGCGAGACCTACGCCGGCCGGACCGCCGACGGCGGGTGGGCCGCCGCCGTCACCGCGATCGTCGACCCCCGGGGGTGCGACGTCGTCGACGTCGGCTGCGGCGGCGGCACGTACGTGCGGGCCTGGCGGCGGCTGGGCGCCCGCCGCGTCGTCGGCGTGGACTTCAGCGAGACGATGCTCGGGACGGCCCGTCGGGCGACCGCCGGCGACGCGGGCGTGGAGCTGGTGCACGGGGACGCGACGGCGACGGGCCTGCCGGACGGGTGCGCGGACGTCGTCTTCGCGCGGGCCCTGGTCCACCACGTGCCCGACCTCGGCGCGTTCGCGCGCGAGGCGCACCGGCTGCTGCGGCCGGGCGGGACGTGCATCGTCCAGGACCGGACGATGGACGACGTGCGCCAGCCGCCGAGCGCCCGGCACGTGCGCGGGCTGCTCTTCGCGCGCGCCCCGCGGCTGCTGCAGGTCGAGGCGGCCCGACGCCCGTCGACCGCGGACGTGCTGGGCGCCCTGCACGACGCGGGACTCCACGACGCCGCGACCGCGTCGCTGTGGGAGGTGCGGACGCGCCATCCGTCGCGCGCCGCGCTGCTGGACGACCTGGCGGCGCGCCGCGGTCGCTCGATCCTGCACGAGCTCGACGACGCCGAGCTCGGCGACCTCGTCGACGCGGTGCGCGCGGCCGTGCCCGGCGGACCGGTCGTCGAGGAGGACCGCTGGACGCTCTGGACGGCCCGCCGGTGAGCCGCGTCGTCGCCGTCGGCGCCATCAACGTCGACCTGGTCGTCCGCGTGCCGACGCTGCCCGCCCCGGGCGAGACGGTCGTGGGCGGCGACCTGGGCCGGTTCGGCGGCGGCAAGGGCGCCAACGGCGCGGTCGCGGCGGCGCGCCTGGGCGCCGGCGTGGCGCTCGTCGGGGCGGTGGGCGCGGACGACGAGGGGCGGCGGACGCTCGACGACCTGCGGGCCGCCGGCGTCGACGTGACGGGGGTCGCCGTCCGCGACGACGCCGCCACGGGCGCGGCGCTCATCGTGGTGGACGACGCGGGCGAGAACCAGATCGCCGTCGCGGCCGGCGCGAACGCCGCGGTCCGCGCGGGCGACGTCGCCCGCGAGGTCGCGCGCCGGGTGCCGGGCGCCGGGTGCGTGCTCGTCAGCGCCGAGATCCCGGACGACGCGGTGGCCGCGGCCGTCGCGGCGGCGACGGGCGCCGGCGTCCCGTGCGTGCTGAACCCCGCGCCGGCCCGGCCCGCGCTCCTGCCGTCAGCGGGGGCGGGGGTGGTGCTGACCCCGAACGCGGGCGAGGCGTGCGCGCTGGCCGGCACGGACGACGTGGCGGAGGCCGCCGCCGCGATCGCGGCCCGCACCGGCGCGGACGTGGTCGTCACGCTCGGCGGGGACGGGACGCTGCTCGCGCGGCCCGGCCGCCCGCCGGTGGGCCGCCCGGCGCACCGGGCGACCGTCGTCGACACCACCGGCGCCGGCGACGCCTTCAACGGCGCCCTCGCCGCGCGCCTCGCCGCCGGCGACGCGCTCGAGGACGCCGTGGCCTACGCGGCCCGCGCCGCGGCCCTGGCCGTCGGCCGGCCCGGCGCCCGCGAGGGGATGCCGACGGCCGCCGAGGTCGCCGCGGCGTGAGCGCCGGCGTCCGCCGGCCGAGCGCGTCGGCGCGCCACCCCGGCCGGTGGACGGGCCCCCCTCCTGGCCGCGCGGCCAGGCATGATGGCCCGTGACCCGACCAGAGGGAGCCGCATGACCGAGCCGATGACCCTGGAGCGTGAGGACGGCCTCGCCGTCCTCACGATCGCCAGCCCGCCGCTGAACCTGTTCGACCGCGCGATGTTCGATGCGCTGCGCCGCCACGCGGCCGCGCTCGAGGCCGACCCGCCGCGCGGGCTGCTGATCCGCGCGGACGGCTCCGTCGTGTCCGGGGGCGTCGACGTGCACGAGTTCGACGGGCTGAGCGTCGAGCAGGGCGCCGAGCTGTGGCGCGACCTGCTGCGGGCCGTCACCACGATCGAGCGCCTGCCGTGCCCGGTCGTCTTCGCCGCGCACGCGCTGACGCTGACCGCGGCGTTCGAGCTCGCGCTGGGCTGCGACCTGATCGTCGCCGGCCGCTCCGCGAAGTTCGGGCTGGTCGAGACGGTGGTCGGCCTGACGCCGTCGATGGGCGGCCCGCAGCGCATCGCCGAGCGCGCCGGCTCCGGTCGGGCCCGCGAGCTCGTGATGACGGCCGAGCTGTTCGACGCCGAGACGCTCGAGCGGTGGAACGTCGTCAACCGCGTGTGGGAGGACGACGAGGTCGACGCGCAGGCGCGTGCGCTCGCGCGCCGCCTCGCGGACGGGCCGACGCGGGCGCACGACGCGACGAAGCAGATCGTCCGCGCGTGGTGCGACGACGGCCTGGCGGGGGCCGACTCCGTCGTCCCCGCCGTCTCGGGCGCCCTCTTCGGCACCGAGGACCTGAAGAACGCCGTGCAGGGCTTCCTGGCGAAGGGCCCGAAGCACGGCACCCCGGCGCACGGCCGGTAGGTCGGCCGCGCCGCCGGGGCGGTGACGGCGACCCGCGGGCGGCGCGCCCGCGGGTCAGCCGGCGAGCGGGGTCTCGTCGAGCCGCTGGCGCAGCTCGACGACGGACGTGAAGACGTTCACCGCGCCCGCGTCCGTCAGCTCCTGCTCGGAGAAGCCGCCCGTCAGCACCGCGATCGTCGGCACGCCCGCCTTGCGCGCGGCCTCGATGTCCCAGGGCGTGTCCCCGACCATCACGGCGTCGTCGGTGCCGAGCTTCTCGAGCGCCGCCCGCACCAGGTCGGGCGCGGGCTTCGTGTTCTCGACGTCCGACGAGGTCGTCCACGAGTCGACGAGCTCGCGGGCGTCGAGCAGGTCCAGGTAGTGGTCGACCTCCTTCGCCCGCGCCGAGCTCGCCAGGCAGCACTTGCGGTCGCCGGCGGACAGGGTCTCGATCAGCTCGCGCGACTCCTCCAGCGCGTGCACGGACGCGATCGACGCCAGGTAGAGCGTGCTCTCGGCGGCGCGGATCTCGTCGCCGACCTCCTCGTCGGCCTCCTCGCCGATCAGCTCCTTGACGAGCTGGTCGCCGCCCATGCCGATCGAGCGGTGGATCCGCCAGATCGGCAGGACGAAGCCGTGCTGCGTGAACGCCTCGTTCCAGGCGAGCGTGTGCTGGTAGTTCGTGTCGACGAGGGTGCCGTCGATGTCCAGGATGGCGGCGGGGGCCGGCATGCGGTGCTCCCTTCGGGGGCGGGTCAGTCGCGGACGATCGCGGGGATGGCGGCCGCCGCGGCGTCGCGGAACGGCGTCGGGGTGACGCCGAAGACGGTGGGGGCCGCGTTGTCCTCGACGACGAGGTCGTCGTGCAGCCCCTCGAGCAGCGCCGTGATCGTCGGCCGGTCCTCGTCGGCCACGAGGCTCGCGACCGCGCCCTCCAGCTTCGGGACGCTGCCGGGGACCGGGACGGCGCGGTAGGGCTTGTCGAGGAGGTCGGCGATGATGCGCATCATCTCCTCGATCGTCAGCGTGTCCGGGCCGGCGACGTCGTAGCGGCCGGGCGGCGCCGTGCGGGCCGCCGCGAGGCACTCGAGCACGTCGGTGATCGCGATGGGCTGCGACGGCCGGTCCCGCCACGAGGCGGTCGCGAGCACCGGGAGCCGCTCGACCATCTGCACGAGGGTCTTGAAGGACCCGCTGCCGGCCCCGACGGTCATCGACGCGCGGACGGCGACGAACTCCGGCGCGGCCTCGCCGAGGATCTCCTCGACCTCGTGCCGGCTGCGCAGGTGGACGCTCGCGTCCGGGCGGTAGCCGACGGCGCCCATGTAGACGATGCGCCGCAGTCCGGCCTCCTGCGCGGCCGAGCGGAAGTTGGTCGCGGCCTCGCGGTCCTGCGCGGCCAGGTCGCCGGTCGTGTCCATGGAGTGGACGAGGTAGTACGCGACGTCGACGCCGTCCAGCGCGGCGCCGAGCGTGTCGGGTTGCGAGAGGTCGGCCTGCACGACGTCGACGGCCTTGCCCTCGGGCGGCCGGAAGTGCGACGGCGTGCGGGCCAGCGCCCGCAGCTGCACGTCCTCGCGGGCCAGGCGCTCGACGAGCTGCGAGCCGATGAAGCCGGTGGAGCCGGTGACGAGGCAGACGTCGCTCATCGCGCCGCCGCCCCGGTGCCGCGGCGGCCGAGCGCCCGGCCGACGGCGCGGGCCCGGTCGCGCGCCGCCCGCTCGTGGTCGCGCGGGGCGGGCTCGCCGTCACGCGCCGCCGCCGGCCGGCGCAGCAGCTCGCGCACGCGCTGCAGCCGGCGGTGGTCGCCCGCGCGCCGCGCGGCCAGGAGGGCGGGGGCGGGGACGGGGAGGGGGAGTGTGGACATCGCGCCGCTCGGCTACCCCCGCGCCCCCGGGGCGAAACGGCGCCCGCCGGCGCCTTCGCGGGCCCCGGGTCGGCCGGCCGCGCGGCCCCCGGTCAGCCGCGGGCGGCGGGCCGCGCGGGCCGGCGGGGGCACCGGGCGCGGCGGTCGGCGGGGGCGGCGCTCGCGCGCGGACGGCCGAAGTCCTGCACCCACGTCGGCCCGGCGTACGCCCCCGGCCCCCGGGTGTCGACGCCGACCCCGAGCTCGGTGAAGGCCGGCGAGAGCAGGTTGCGACAGTGTCCCGCGCTGTCGAGCCACGCCCGCAGGACCGCGCGCGGCGTGGGCTGCCCCGCGGCGATGTTCTCGCCGAGCGCGCTCCAGCGGTAGCCCGCGGCCTCGACGCGGTCGGTCAGGTCGGTCCCGAACGGCGCGGGCGACGGCGCGTCGTGCGCGAAGAAGCCGCGGGCGGCCATGTCGCCGGCGTGTCGGCGCGCGGCCCGGCGCAGGTCGGCGTCGCGGCGGACGGCACGCAGGCCGGCGGCGCGGCGCTCGTGGTTGACCAGGCACAGCACGGCGGCCTCGGCCCGGGCGGGGCCTTGGGCCGCCGGGGTGCGGTCGGCGCCGGGGCACCGCGGGCGCGCGGCCGGCGAGGGCGCGGGGGCGGCGAGCGCGCCCAGGAGGGCGGCGACGAGCAGCGCCAGCGGCATCCGGACGGCGCGCACGCGCCGAGGGCCGCGGCGGCGGGGACGGGGCGGCGCGAGAGGGCTCATGGGCGAACGATAGGGACGCTGCGGCCGGCCGGGGGACGGAATCGCGACGGGCACGAGCGCGAACCCGCCACGGCGCGCACCGCACCTTCCCCGTCGGAGTCGTGTTCCCTCCTCGGAACACCAATCGGCCGAGTCCGCGTCCCTCCGGGGGCGGGGAGCGGGGGAACCACCTGGGTCGTCGTCGGCCCCGGGGCGAATCGCCGTCGTCAGCGGCGTAGCGCGCAGCGCGAGCCCGTCAGCTCACCTCGTAGGCCACGGACCAGCAGGAGCACACATGGCATCGACGATGACCGCACGCACGGGCGAGCTCTGGCGCCTCGGGGTCCCCGACGAGGAGTGGGCGTTCACGGCGCCCCGGCCGGGCCGCCGCGACCTCGGCGAGCACGAGGTCTGGGAGCGCTCCCTCGTGCGCTCGCGTCTCCGCCGCGAGTCAGCGGCCGCGCGCCGCCCGGGTCTGCGCCGCGGTGCGAAGGGCCGGATCGCGGCCGCCCTCGTGGGCGTCACCCTGGCCGTCCCGGCCACCGAGGCCGTCACGGCGGGCACGGCGGACGCCGCCCCGCTGGCGAGCGGACTGCTGAAGCGCGGCGACAGCGGGTCGGCCGTCCGGGCGCTCCAGCGCGCGCTCGGCGTCGCCGCCGACGGCGAGTTCGGCGCAGCGACGGCGAAGGCCGTCCGCGCGTTCCAGCGCGCCCACGGCCTGCAGGCCGACGGGGTGGTCGGCGCGCTCACCGCGGCGGCGCTCGGGACGGGGACGGGGACGGGGACGGCGAAGGCGTCGTCCGCCGCGAAGGCCCGCGGATCGTCCGCGTCGGCGAAGGGGGCCGACGTCGATCTGTCTGCGGCGACGATCCGCAGGATCCAGCGCGCGCTCGGCGTGTCGGCGGATGGCACCTGGGGCCCGCAGACCCGCAAGGCGCTGCGCGCCCACCAGCGGGCGCACGGCCTCGAGGTCGACGGGATCCCCGGGCCGCGGACGCTGGCGAGCCTGGGCGTCTCGGCCACGGGCGCGCACGCGTCGACGGCCGACGACGGGGATGCGGGGACGAGCACGGGGACCGGCGCGGGCGCCGCGATCGCCGCGGCGCGGACGAAGATCGGCGCCCCGTACGCGTCGGGCGCGACGGGACCGTCGTCCTTCGACTGCTCGGGCCTGACGCAGTGGGCGATGCGCAAGGCGGGCGTCTCGCTCCCCCGCACGAGCTTCGCCCAGTACGGCGTCGGGTCGTCCGTGAGCAAGGGCGCGGTGCAGGCCGGCGACCTCGTGTTCTTCTCGACGGCCGGCGCGGGGGCGTCCCACGTCGGCATCGCGACGGGCCCGTCGACCGCGATCTCGGCGACGTCGCACGGCGTGATGGAGCACTCCTTCACGTCCGGCTACTGGAGCCAGCACTACGTGGGCGCGCGGCGCGTCGCCTAGCCGCGGGCGGCCGCGAGGGCGCGGGCCAGGCGGCCCGCGCCCACGGTGGTCGCCCCGGCGTCCACCACCCGCGCGGCGAGCGCCCGGTCCGACGTCACGACGACGTCGCCCGGGACCGCGAGGTCCGCGAGCAGGTCGTCCGCGTGCGGCACGAAGCGGACGTGCACGACGGTGGCCGGGACGTCGTGCTCCGGACCGTCGAACACCACGACGACCGGCGCGGACGCCGGCAGCCCGGTGAGCGCCAGCACGGAGGCGCGCGCCGACTCCAGCTCGTCCACCAGGCGGCGACGTGCCGCGGGCCGATCGCGCCACCAGCCGTCGGGCCGTGACCCCATCACGTTGGAGCCGTCGGCGAGCAGACGACGGGGGTTCGGGGCGGACACGCTCCCAGTCTGGCGTGTCGGTGTGGTAGCCGTAGGACATGACGCCAACGCGTGTCCCGCCGTGCACGACCCGATCGACCTGATCCTGGAGGCCGCGGGCCTGCGGCCGGACTGCGAGGGGCTGTGGTGCGACCCCTCCCGGATGCTCGGCGTCGCGCTGTCGCCGGCGGGGCTCTTCGTGGGGTGGCTCGACGTGGGGTGGACGGCGACGGGGGAGCCCTTCGACGAGATGCGGGACGTGACGCACCTCTCCCCGTCGGTCGCCCTGCCGCTCCTCGAGCGGGACCTGGGCATCGCGCTCGCCGAGGCGACGGGCGCCCGGGAGGAGCACCTGCGCCGGTGCCTGTGGTGCGGCGGCCGCTACGTGCCGGGCCGGATGTACGCGATGGACCGCTGTCAGGGCTGCGCTCCGGGGCGCCGTGGCGAGGGGTGACCGCGGCGGCGGGCTGGGGGACGCGAGCCCGGGGACCCGGCCCGGGGGTCCCGCGACGGACGGGGCGGCGACCGACGCGGAGGCGTCGGCGCCGCCGGGGGGAAGGGACGCGGCGGGAACCGCCGGGAGCGAGGACGACGAGCGGGTCGCGGGGACGCCGACGGTCGTCGCTCTGCGGACGCCGGGGGCCGAGGCGCGGGACGTGCCGGAGGGGCGCGACGCACGATTCTCGGAAAGCTGTATCTTTCTCGAGCCGCTGGAGCGCGGCGCACCGCAGAGCCCCGAGTCGCCGACAGGCGGACGGAGGGGGAAGCGGGGTGGAGGGCTCCAGGGGTGTCGGAGATCGGAAGCGATCCAGACGGCGGGCCGGAGATACCGGCCGACACACGCCGGACAGGATCTGCTAAGGTTCTTCGGCCGCTGAAGACCTCAGCGATTCGCTTGGCAGGCTGGTTTCGACCGGCCGACATGAGCCGGAGCGGGTCTGCTAAAGTCCTCAGCCCGCACCGAGCGATCGGTGTGCGTCTCTCCAAGGTTTGAACACCCTGGTCCGTAGGGGCGCGGCGGTCTTTGAAAACGCAACAGCATGCGCATGTCTCTCGA